>JAYVGE010000277.1:0-8267 GCA_043772515.1 Flavobacterium sp.
CAAATACTTGGGAGGCTTTTGCTATATATTTTTTTGATTTGATAAAACAAATAGGAACAAATAAATTAAAATATGAACAATAATGTCTTTCAGATTAAGATGCTTTGCAATACGTGTGTGCATGTGTGTGTCTGTTGATTCCAGAAGAATAAGTTACAATATAACTTAAAAACCCTTTTGGATCTTCCCCAAAAGGGTTTTTTTATGACTCATAAAAAGGCGAACGAATTTAAAATTTACAATTATTGAAATAAAATTATTAACCAGATCAAAAACAGTAGTATGAAAAAAGCATATCAGAAATTCGAAACAGACACGAATAAAATCACATAAAAATAACACCCGATAGCATCGGATATAAATTAAGAACAAATAAATATTACCAATTATGAAACTATTCAACTTTTTCTTCAGAAGGAATCGTTTGACATCAAACGATAAAATAAAAACAGATTTTAGAACACCAAACGAATTGATAGATTCTAGGTTCGGAATAACAAAAAATGACGCAATGGCTCAAAAGAATGTGCCAAATTCATTATTATTTCTAATGTATTCTCAAGAGAATGAGCCTCTTTTTGTGTAATTCGATTCTTGAATTTGCAACGAAAGGAAATTTCGAGCAAGAGGGATATTAAAGAATTGCTTTTATATTTTTATGTAGAAGCAGTTCTTGTTGTTTTTTAGCTTTTGGGTTTAAATTGTTATTACTTAAAATTGTAAAGGAACGCTGTTAAGCATCAAATTGTTTAAAAATTTGGTTTATAAAAAAAATAGTAGTTATTTTGCACCGTTAAGTTCATAAACGTATTGAAATGTTATAAAGAAAGGCAGAGGGATTAGACCCGATGAAGCCTTAGCAACCCTTTGAGAAATCGAAGAAGGTGCTGCATTCTACCACTACTTTGTGGAAAGATAACAACAAGAATATTTCTAGTTTATTTCTAGCTTTTCTTTCTAATATTTCCAAATACAATTAAAAAATCATAAAAAGATTTAAAATTGGGAAATAATTCAAAATCAATTATAATACATAATTTTACCACCGAGAGTGGTGTTTTTTATGCATCCATAAACTTAAATTATCAAGTTTTTGGGCAACTTTTGCATACAGCTCCAATTGTTTTGGTCAATCATGCCTTGACCGGAAACTCCCAAGTTGTTGGAGACAATGGTTGGTGGAATGACCTTATTGGTGTCAACAAAACTATAAATACCGATGCCTATACCATTCTTGCTTTTGATGTTCCAGGAAATGGTTTCGACGGAGTGATTCAAGAAAACCACTTCGATTTTACAACCCGTGATGTGGCACAACTTTTTGTAAACGGAATTCAATTTTTAGAAATTAAACACTTGTATGCCATAATTGGTGGTTCTGTTGGTGGTGGTATCGCTTGGGAAATGGCGGCACTAGAGCCTAAGATTACACAACATTTAATTCCGATTGCTACCGACTGGAAAGCTACCGATTGGTTAATCGCCAATTGTTATTTACAGGAACAAATACTTAATAATTCTTCAAAACCTATCGCCGATGCTCGTACCCACGCGATGTTGTGTTACCGTACTCCTGAATCTTTTGCATCAAAATTTAAAAGATCTACCAATGAGGAACTAGCCGTTTTTAATGTAGAAAGTTGGCTCGGTCATCATGGGGAGAAACTACAAAAACGATTTCAGATTGCTTCTTACAAAATGATGAACCAATTGCTAAAGACAATTGATATTACCAGAAATAGAGATTCATTCGAAAAAACAGCCTCAAAAATCGAAGCTGATATTCATATTGTAGGGATAAATTCTGATTTGTTTTTTACCGTAAATGAAAATAAAAATACATATCAAGCCTTAAATAAATACAAAGAAAATGTTTTTTATTATGAAATCGATTCTATTCACGGACACGATGCTTTCTTAATAGAATACCAACAATTAGATAATTTGCTTGCATTCATTTTTCAAGCACCAACAAAATAATAGACAAATGAAAATATTAAAATTCGGAGGAAAATCGCTATCCAATGGCGAAGGAATAAACAAAGTGGTAGCAATTATTGCCAACAAGATTGAGTTAGGCGAACAAATTGCTGTAGTGGTTTCTGCTCGTGGCAATGCAACAGATGAGTTAGAGGATATTCTGAAAATAGCCTCGCAAAACGGAAACTATTTACCACTTTTTGAAGCATTCAAAACCTATCAAGTAAGCGAATACGCCCAAGTCGATTTGTCTGAAGAGTTTAATGTACTCGCAAAACTCTTTGAAGGAGTAAGTCTCATTGGAGATTATAGTGTAAAGATAAAAGATCAAGTTTTGGCAAAAGGAGAATTGCTTTCGGCAAAATTATTGACTGCAATTCTAATCGCTAAAGGAATAAATGCACGCTTTGCCGATTCGAGAGAATTGATAAAAACCGATTCTAAGTTTGGTGATGCACAACCATTAGAGCAAGTGTCTAAGAAAAATGTAATCGCTTATTTTAAACAAAACAATGGCTCAATAGTAAATATTATAACGGGTTTTATAGGGTCTAATAGTAATAACGATACAACGACTTTGGGCAGAAACGGGAGTAATTTTACGGCTTCTCTAATTGCCAATTACCTCGATGCCGAAGAACTTCAAAATTATACACATGTAAACGGAATTTATACGGCAAATCCAGATTTAGTTTCAGATGCCAAAAAAATTGACCAATTGACTTTTAATGAAGCCAATGAGATGGCTAATTTTGGAGCTACAATTTTGCATGCCAAAACGATTGTTCCTTTGCTTGAAAAAAATATCCCGCTTCGTATCTTAAATACTTTTAATGATGACAACCAAGGAACATTAATCACTTCGAGTTCGAATGCAGCAGGTATAAAGACGCTTTCGGTACTAGAAAACGTGGCGTTGGTAAACCTAGAAGGCAGAGGATTGCTAGGGAAAACGGGTGTTGATGCTCGTATTTTTAGAGTAATGGGCGATAATGATATTAGTGTAAGTATCATCTCGCAAGGCTCTTCAGAAAGAGGCATTAGCATTGTAGTGGCAGCAGATAAAGCAACAAAAGCAATGATCGAATTGGAGAAGGAATTCGAAAACGATTTTTATTCTAAGGATGTCAATAAAATTACGGTTACCGATGATGTATCGGTTATTTCAATCATTGGTCAGGATTTAAGTACGTTTCATAAACCATACACGGCATTAATAAAAAACAAAATTGTACCGATACTTTTTAATAATACGGTTACTGGTAAAAATGTGAGTTTGGTGGTCAAAAAATCAGAACTTCACAAAGCCTTAAATGTTATTCATGGAGAGATTTTTGGTGTTTCGAAGAAAATAAATATTGCTATTTTCGGACACGGCTTGGTCGGAGGGACTTTGATCAATCAAATCTTAGAATCGGCAGCAAGTATAGAAAAACGAAAACATATAAAATTAAATGTTTTCGCTATTGCCAATTCACAAAAAGTACTCTTGAACAAAAAGGGAGTAGTTGCAGATTGGAAAAACGAAATACAGAACAACGGTGTATCCTATACAATCGATGATGTGATTGCTTTTGCAAAGGAGCATCATCTCGAAAATTTGATTGCTATAGACAATTCGGCAAGTGCTGTTTTTGTCGGAAATTATATAAAACTAGCCGAAAATAGTTTTGACCTTATTTCTTCAAATAAAGTGGCGAATACGTTAAGTTATGCATTTTATAAAGATTTGAGAAGAGCCTTGGCAGACAACCAAAAAAGCTATCTTTATGAAACCAATGTAGGTGCTGGTTTACCTCTGATTGATACGATAAAATTATTGCATCTTTCGGGCGAGAATATCACCAAAATAAAAGGTGTTTTCTCGGGAACGTTGAGTTATTTGTTCAATAATTTCTCGGCAAAGGACGCTCCATTTAGCGAAGTTTTGCAAGAAGCTATCGATAATGGGTACACCGAACCCGATCCTAGAGAAGATCTATGTGGGAATGATGTAGGTAGAAAGTTGTTGATTTTGGCAAGAGAATTGGATTTGCAAAACGAATTTGAAGAAATTTCGATTCAGAATTTAATCCCAGAGCATTTACGAGAAGGGAGTGCTCCCGATTTTTTGACCAAATTAAAAGAATTTGACTCGATTTATGCCAAAATAAAAGCAGATCAAGAACCCAATCACGTCCTGAGATATATTGGCGAATTGTCTGGGGATTTACAAAATGACAAAGGGGATCTAGAAGTAAAATTGGTTTCGGTACCAAAAGACACCGCATTGGGTGGGCTCAAAGGTTCAGATTCCTTCTTCGAAATTTACACCGAATCCTACGGAGACCGTCCAATCGTGATTCAAGGAGCTGGAGCTGGATCGGCAGTGACGGCGAGAGGCGTTTTTGGCGATATCTTGAGATTATCGGATAAAGGGTAAAAAAAACAATCAGGGGTCAGTTTTTTAGTGATCAGTTTAAAATCAATATATGTTTACACCGGAAGTAATAAGGTATATCGAAGAAAGTGTTTTGTGTTGGTTGGCAACATCAGACAAGGATAATTTTCCGAATGTTTCTCCAAAGGAAATGTTTACTCATTTTGAAGATAATAAAATACTAATTGCAAATATTGTGTCCCCAAATAGTGTCGCCAATATTTTAGAAAACAGTAATGTATGTGTTAGTTTTGTAGATGTTTTTGTTCAAAAGGGATTTAAAATAAAAGGACAAGCCAAAATTATTTATAAAGAAGATGCTGATTTTGGAATAAAAGCAAAACCATTGGTAGCTTTATATTCGGATAAATTTCCTATCAGCGCCGTAATTGAAATTACTGTTCAAAAAATTGCGTCAATTCAAGCTCCGAGTTATTTTTTGTTTTCTGAAATAACCGAAGAAATGCAAATAAAAAGTGCGATAGACACCTATAAAATAAAATTATGATAACTTGTTTTTTAAAATACATCATTGATCCAAACAAAATAACAGAGTTTGAGCATTATGGCAAACTATGGATAGATTTGGTAAACGACATGGGTGGCATTCATCATGGCTATTTGCTACCACACGAAGGAGCAAACAATGTGGCTTATGCTAGTTTTTCATTTCGATCATTGGCAGAATATGAAGTTTATAGAAACAAAATTCTGCTTACGGAAAGCTGTATCGCTGCTTTAGATTATGCCAAAGAAACACAATGTATTGTGAGTTATGAGCGTAGTTTTATGAAGCCTGTTTTTGAGGGGGTTAAAAATATAGGACAATAGTAATTAGATTTTAATTTGAAGTTAGCAAGCTGTTTTATATCAATTTTTCAATTCGTTCCCAAGTTGAGAACGCAATCTTTTCAATCATTAAATTTTTCAATCATTAAATAAATTAACAGAATGAAAATAACACTTAACAGAGTAAACGACAACTTTCACTTTGAATTAAAAAACGAAAGAGGTCATATTGTAAATGTAGATAGCCGTCCAGAATTTGGTGGGAATGATATGGGTGCGAGTCCAATGGAATTGGTATTAATGGGCGTTGCAGGATGTAGCGCGATTGATATGATTTCGATTCTAAAGAAGCAACGTCAGGAAATCACGGCTTTCAAAGCTGATGTCAAAGGCGAACGCGTACAAGTAGGAGAGGCAAAACCATTCAAAGATATTCACGTTGTTTTTTATTTGGAAGGGACAATCAACGAGGCAAAAGCGGCTAGAGCAGCACAACTTTCTTTTGAGAAATACTGTTCGGTTTCAAAAACTTTGGAACCAACGGCAACCATACATTATAAAGTAGTTTTGAATAATATAGAATTGGGAAAATAGTCAATTAAGATAGAAAACAGTTTCTCGTCTTCGGCCCCTCTCCTTTGGAGAGAGTCGGGGTGAGGTTAACGTCAAACAATAGAAAATATGAACGATCAAGAATTTGGGTTCGAAACCCAAGCCATCCGCAACCAATTAGAAAGAACTCAATATTTGGAGCATTCAGTGCCTTTGTACTTAACCTCTAGTTTTGTATTTGAAGATGCCGAAGACATGCGCGCTTCTTTTGCCGAAGAGAAAGACCGAAATATTTATAGCCGATACAGCAACCCCAACACCAACGAATTTATAGACAAAGTTTGTAAAATGGAAGGTGCCGAGGCTGGTTTTGCATTTGCATCTGGAATGGCAGCAGTATATGCTACTTTTGCTGCTTTGTTGAAGTCTGGGGATCATATTGTCTCTGCCAGCAGTGTTTTTGGAGCAACGCATTCCTTGTTTGTCAACTATTTCCCGAAGTGGAATATAGAAACCTCGTATTTTGATCTTACCAAACCAGAAACCATCGAGAGTTGTATCCAGCCCAATACGAAGATTCTTTTTGCCGAATCGCCTACGAACCCAGCGGTAGATATTATTGATCTGGAACTTTTAGGAGCTATTGCCAAAAAGCATAATTTGATTTTGATTATCGACAACTGTTTTGCCACTCCGTACATTCAACAACCTATAAAATGGGGAGCACATTTGGTGGTGCATTCGGCGACCAAATTGATGGATGGTCAAGGAAGAGTTTTAGGAGGAATAACCGTTGGAAGTGCTGATTTGATAAAAGATATTTACCTTTTTTCTCGACTTACAGGTCCTTCTTTATCGCCTTTTAATGCTTGGGTATTGTCTAAAAGTTTAGAGACATTAGCTATTCGTGTCGACAGACATTGTGAAAATGCAATGAAAGTAGCTGCGTTTTTAGAAAGTCATCCAAATGTAAATACCGTTAAATATCCTTTCTTAAAATCGCATCCGCAATACGAAGTTGCCAAAAAGCAAATGAAATTAGGCGGTAACATCGTTGCTTTCGAAATCAAAGGTGGAATTGAAGCAGGAAGAGCATTTCTAGATAAAATAAAATTGTGTTCGTTGTCGCCAAATTTAGGAGATACCAGAACAATTGTAACACATCCTGCCTCTACAACCCACAGTAAATTGTCTATTGAAGAACGTTTGGCAGTGAGTATTACCGATGGTTTGGTACGTGTTTCGGTTGGATTAGAAACCGTAGCAGATGTCATTTCCGATTTGGAGCAGGCGTTAGTTCCCTAACCCCCGAAGGGGAATAAAAAAATAGAACCTGCGGTTTTTACTGTGGGTTTTGTGTTTATAATGGTGATGTAATTGTTGATTTCTTACGAAATAAATAGGACTTTGATTTGTTAAAATTGTAGATTTGGTTTTTTAGTTTATATCTTAATGAAACCAAGATTAATCATTTTATCGGATTTGTGGGGAAAGGAAAAATCGGACTGGATTTCAAATTATGTTTCTTTATTGAAAGATAAGTTCGAAATTCAATGTTACGATTGTTGCGAGTTGGGTGCCATTGACAAAACTAATTATATCGAAGAAAATCTCCACAGTCAGTTTGTGAATGGCGGAATTGAAAAGGCAGTCGAGCATCTTTTGAAAGCCGAAAAGAATCAAATTGATATTTTAGGCTTTAGTATTGGCGGGACAATTGCTTGGAAAGGGGCTTTGATGGGATTGAATGTTAAAAATCTATTTGCGGTTTCTTCTACAAGATTGCGTTATGAAAATGGAATACCTAATGGAATAATAAAACTCTATTATGGAGAAAATGACAGCTATATCCCAAGTGAAAATTGGTTAAAAAAACATTCCATAAATTTTGAAATTATAAAAAATAAGGAGCACGATTTTTATACAGAGAAAGATTTTGCGACTTCAATTTGCAAGGAAATTTTAAAATAGTTTCATGCAATTTGCTTATAAAAGGATAAAGTTTGTAGTTTCGTACGCAGATACAATCAAAAAATCGCAATCAAAAATCACAATGCTTTCAAAAAAAACAAAATACGGAATAAAAGCACTTACTTTCTTGGCGCGTCAGGAAAATCAAACGCCAATTGCAATTTCAGAAATTGCACAAAGCGAAAACATTTCTATTAAGTTTTTGGAAAGTATTTTATTACTCTTGCGTCATTCTGGCTTTTTGGGAGCAAAAAAAGGAAAAGGGGGCGGTTATTATCTGATAAAAGAGCCCAAAGATATAAATATGGCTCATGTTTATCGAATTCTCGAAGGTCCCATTGCTTTGTTACCTTGTGTGAGTCATAATTTTTATGAGAAATGTGACGATTGTGACGAGCCAACTTGCGCAGTTAGAAAATTAATGACCGAAGTTCGTGATAATACATTAATGATATTGGAAAATAATTCGCTAGCTGATATTGCGTTCTAAAATCTGATAATTTAAGTATCAATGTCGTTTCCTTAAGACTTTTGTCAAGTCGAGCGCAGTCGAGAC
>JAYVGE010000278.1:0-3366 GCA_043772515.1 Flavobacterium sp.
ATAATACTTACTACGTCCAGTTTTATTTTTTCAATGTTTGTGTTGTACGGAGCCAGAGCAGCCTCTGTAGGGGCAGCGGTTTTGTTGGTTATGGTTTTGAGTATCGATGATATTCGCCCTTGGCGAGAAGTTATCATGTCGTCAATTTTATTATTTATAGGAGGAGCTTGGTATACAATTTTGAGCTACTCGGTGTACAAGATAAAACCTTATCGAATGGCGCAGCAGCTGCTCAGCGAGTCGATAGTTGAAATAGTTGCTTTCTTAAGAATAAAAGCTGTTTTTTATAAAAAAGGTGTAAACTACGATGATAACTTTGCTGAATTATTAAAAGTACAAATTTTAGTACATGAGAAGCAAGACGAAGTGAGGGAGATGCTTTTTAAAACACGTACTTCGATAAAAGATTCAACCCCAGAAGGTCGTTTTTTATTGATGGTATTTGTAGATACGGTTGATCTTTTTGAACAAATAATGTCTACTTACTACGATTATAAGAGTTTACACAAACAGTTTGACCAACAGGGTATATTGGTTAGTTTTGAAAGCATAATTAATAAAGCCGCAGTTGCGTTAGAGGATATTTCTTTTGCTTTAAACACCGGAGAAACCCCTATTTTTAATACCGATTTAATTCAAGAGGCAATTAATATTAAAAATAAAATAGCCTTAATTGAGCAGAATTATAAAGATGATGAACCTAAAAATTTAGGGATTATTGCTTTGAAAAATATAGAGCAGAATATCGAAAATATTTTAGCGAGAGTAAGAAACATTGTTGGATATTTTAATAAAGCTGAAAAGAAAAATTTGCAAGCAAGACAAATTGATGTAAAACAATTTGTTACGGATCAGAATTTCGACAAAGAACTTCTGA
Organism: Flavobacterium sp.; assembly: GCA_043772515.1. Taxonomy (GTDB): domain Bacteria; phylum Bacteroidota; class Bacteroidia; order Flavobacteriales; family Flavobacteriaceae; genus Flavobacterium. The sequence goes on from JAYVGE010000278.1 coordinate 878, forward strand.
TAGAAAACTTAACTTTTAAGTCTGTCATTTTTAGACACGCCATGAGAGTTTCCATTGTAATGTTGGTTGGCTTTATCGTTTCTCGGTTATTATCAACCTATCAAAGTTGGTCTTCTTATAGTTATTGGATATTGCTTACTATTTTGGTTATCTCCAAACCAGGTTTTAGCTTAACTAAAAAACGTAATTATGAACGAATTATAGGAACTGTAATAGGTGGTTTGATTAGCATGTTGATTCTAGTTTATGTAAAAGATAAAAACACGTTGTTTGTTATATTGTTGATTTGCATGGTAGCCAGCTATAGTTTTTATCGCAAAAGCTATATGATAAGTGTATTATTTTTAACTCCTTTTACGCTAATTGTATTTGATTTTTTGAACCTAGGCGGCATATCTGTAGTAAGAGAGCGAATTTATGACACTTTGATTGGCTCCAGCATTGCAATTTTAGCGAGTTATTTTTTATTCCCCAATTGGGAATATGGAAAGCTTAAAAAAGGAATGGTAAGTGTTTTAAAATCCAACTTAAATTACTACCAAGAAATTACCAAGCTTTATTTCGAAAACAAGCAAAATACCACAGCGTATAAAGTAGCCAGAAAACAAGTTTACGTAAATACGGCCAATTTGGCTACCCTTTTTCAGCGGATGCTTTCAGAACCTAAGAGTAAACAATTGTTCGTAATTGATTTACACAAATTTACATCCTTAAATTACCTTTTGTCATCTTACATGGCCAGTTTGTCGTTGTACCACAAAGACCATGAATATGTACTTGCTGATGATCAAGAATTAAAGCCTATTGCAGAAAATACAATTTGTTTGTTGAAATATGCAATAGAAAATATTTCAAAAAAAAATCAAGATAAGCTTGAAAAACCCTTGATAACAAATAAAATAGATAACTATATGAATCGTACTACAGATGAAATTAGTATTATTGAACAATTTAATTTGATTCAAAAAATAACCTATGATATTTGTAAAATGACAGAGAAAATAAAGATTTAGGTGGGGTGGAAAAGTGGATTGAAAAATATTAAACACAAATAAATGCTAAAAACAATAAAGGATTTTCTTTATTGTTGTAAATACTATACAAAAAATCAATTTTTAACAATCGTAATGTATGCCTTTTCATTGGCTTTTAAAATAGAAATTAAGTTAATTTTTTTACCATCATCATTAATTTGAATGGTGGTGGTGTTTAATTTTATTTCACCTTCATTTACGGCTTCAATTTTAAAAACAGTTTTTTTAGAGTTTAATTGAACTTTCAATTCTTTGCTTTTGTTCATCACCTTGTATTGTTTCAAAATTAAGTTTTCATTTTGAAACAAGTTAATCACATCGCCGTCTTCCACTTGGTCGTCCCAGATTTCAAATGTCAATTCATTTTTTGTAGCAAAAATGGTTAAATTTTGATTTTTCAATAGATTGTTTCTTTTCAAACTATCTAAGATATTTATAGGGTTTAATTTCTTTTTTACATTGGGCTCCAGTTTGTCCGATTTTTCAATTTTTTTATTTAATCGGATGAGTAATTTATCTATTTTTTTGGAATTTACTAGCGAAAGAGTACCATCAATACATTTGGTATTGTTGGCATATAAACCTTTAAAATCACCTTCTATTTTTGGGGTATTTTTGAGCTTAAGTTTGCTGTTAAAATTAACAAAGCAAAACATATCGTCGGTGTATTTAGATTTTGTGTATGCAATTCCATTTTCTTTAAAATAAAATTCATTTGTCTTAGAGTTGTATTTGCCCGAAATATAATTTTTTGTTTCATGTACGCCACCCAAATCTGTGATAGAGTAGCCACTTATTACCCCATCTAGTTCTTTAAAAATCAATCGATAGGTAATCAAGCTTTTGTCGTTTCCATTTAATTTTAGGACACCTAAATATTCGAAATTTTCTTGCGCAAAAGATAAGTTAGAGACGAAGCAAAATAGAGTTAAAAATAGTTTAAACATGTTTTTTATGGCAATTTTTTTGTAGGTTTGAAATATTCGTAAAAATATAAACTTCACATCACAAATGATGAAATTAAAATTATTATTCCCTCTATTAGCCTTATTTTTTGTCTCTGTGTTTGGCGCTTATGCATCATTCCCGGTTGAAAACGAACAAAAAACAACAACTATTTCAGTAGCCAAAAAGCAACTTTCTTCGCCAGCAGCAGCTGATACAGATAGAAGCCAAATTTTTGCTTTAGTATTAGTTGTTTTGTTAGGAGGGTTAGGTATTCATAGATTTTATCTAGGGTATCCTGTGGTGGGAGTTATTCAATTGTTAACATTTGGAGGCTGTGGTATTTGGGCACTCATTGATTTAATTAGAATTGTGACCGGAGATTTAAAACCTAACGGCGGCAATTATAAAGATAGACTGTAAGGTTTAATGATAAGAAAAGCATTTTTTTATACAAGAGTATATTTAACAATTATCGCACCCTTTGTTATTTTTTTGTTGCCAGCAAAT
>JAYVGE010000279.1:0-8240 GCA_043772515.1 Flavobacterium sp.
TGTTTTCAATAAAACGAAAAAGAACAATTCTTTTTAGCTATTTTATCGAACAATACTAGTAAAGAAATGAGCTTATTTTGAAGTAATTTCGACCTCAAAAAAAAATACAATTTCATTAAAATATAACCCGATATTAAAACGTGAGCTTTAAGTCTTATACCGTTAGTGTTTATAAATTAATCCAATATCAGCTCACTCTTCTTTGGAGAGGGTTGGGTGAGGATAATTTGGTCTGGACTAAAATATATTAGTCTCATGGTATTAACTATTTTTGAAGTTTTATTTAGTGTGGACCTGCTCTTCTGGTAATGTAATAAAAGTATTTTTTTTTCATAAACTTATGTTTCTTTTAAACAATTAATTTTAATGAGAATCAATAACTTCAAATAAAAAATGATGAATACTCATTTTTCACAACACAATTACTGTTTTTTTTAAAGATTGAAGATTTTTACAATCTTTAAAACCTTAAAAAAAACAAACTTTCAAAATCAAAAAACTTCATTACAAATAAAGCTAATTGACACAAAATAAACTATATACAAAAATACCCCTAAGTACTTTGTAAGTGATTTTCAAATAAATTATGGATGTATCTAGAGCGCTGCTTTAAAAGAATAAAAGACAGCTGCTTCAAAGAATTAGAAGCAAAAAATGTAAAACGGAAGCGTAATTTTCTTAACATAATTTAGTCATTTAGAATTGAGAAAAACCGTTTAAAAACGATTCATTAATCTGAAACAAAACACATGCAAATACTAATTCTTTTTTAAATTTAACACTATTTTTTATATAATCAAAAGGAAAAACATTAAAATTTCTATTTATCCGTTGAATAACACTTAAAAGACTACTTTTTTACATTAATTTAACATAAAAAAAATACAAAACAGATACCTTTTTAAGGACTTCAAACTTTTCTTTTAAAATTAAATATAGCCCTCTAAAACAATAGAGAAAAATGTATTTTTATAATCATAAGTAGTTGTGGTTAAATAATCGACTACTTATCCTAAGTAAATGTTTCAAAATATATCGTACAATTACTTCACTATGTTTCTTTTTCCATAGGACTTAGTGAACTTCATTTTGCCTCGTTCTTTTGCGTTTTTCAAAAAAGTTTGGAAAGCTTTTTTATCAATCACTATCATCCGAAAGTTTAGCTAAATAAAGCTACCTGAGAAATCTTTAAATTTGAAAAGAATTTTCAAAATTTTCAAAGCAATACCAAGAACAACCATAAACCCTTTATCGTCCATATGTTTAAACTTAATTTCTGTGGTATTTGTTGCGATTACAAATCAGAAAAAGGATGCTATAAACACAAGACTTACTAACCATTAGTTCCTTAAGTTCAGACAGCTAAGGGTCTGTTAAAAAACAACAAAATAACTTCGTCAATTCTGTACCATATTATTTCTTAACAGACCCTAAGTAAATGCTACATCTTATCGAACATTTCTTTGACAACTTATTTACTGCTCGAACTAATAGTAAAGAGTATAGTACAAATCAAAACAGCTTTCGGTAATTTCTTAAAAAAATTAGAATCTGTTTGCTTCATTATATATATATTATTAGAATACCTTTGTAATCACATCAAAACAATAGTAAACAAGTTCAATAAAAGCAAAAAAATGTTTGTTCAAGATAATTCTCGTCTCAGACAACGTTAGTCCTTTAACCAGAGGAATGCAAAACTTTTATCAAGAGATTTTAAAAACTTTCGTACGGCAATGAACCCAACTAATACCATTAACTAATATGTTTTAGTCCAACGCAAGTTATCCTCACCCCAACCCTCTCCAAAGGTAATGGTGCTAATTTATTCTTTTTATTTACTAAAAAAGAGTCTGTTTGTTTGCTTTTTAATCATTTTATTGACAATAAGCTTATTTAAATTAGTGCCATTATCTCCAAAGAAGAGGGAGCTACTATTAGATTAATTTATAAAAACTAATGGTATAATTTAATTTACTGAAATCCATCAGTCCTAAATTTAAATTTTTTGTACTGTAACATTACTTACACTACCCGAACCCGTAGTCCCAATCTCAGTCTCTAAAACTGTAGCATTCGTACCTGCATAAGCTGTAAAACGTATCTGATATCCCACACTTGGCACCACTAACATGGTCGTATACTGCATCAATTCTCCAATACCTACAGGCACTGCCGTCACATTATAATGGCTCCCTCTTCCTAAATAATTAGCATCTGGCATTGGTCTAATACCAATAAGCAGTTGGGTGTTTGCTGCAATATTGGTAAAACTTGCTTGTAGTGTAATCAGATAATTTCCTGCCTCGTTAAAAGTTAAGGTACCCGTTGTGGCATCGTACGAATATATTGCCGACATAGACAATGGAGTAGCGAATAATAAAGTCGTGATAACCCCAGCACTCACCGCTTGATTCGCTGCTAAACGAGCATGAAACAAGGTATAAACACCTTGGTTTAAAGTTTTTAAAACACCCGTAGCATCTGCCACCACAACTTTATCCGTACCTCCAATACCTGCAATGGTGTTAATATCTCGTATTCTAACATTTCCAACACCCACATCTAGACGCTCAGTTGGTGTAACCGTGCCAATACCCGTATTGGTCTGTGCAGATATAAAACACGTAAATAACATTGTTATTAGTATGCATATTAATTTCATGATATTTAAGTTTTTTAATTTATGATTTTAATAATTGAGTACTGTTTAATAAATAAACAGTACTCAATTATAGATTGCTTGTTTATTGATCTCAAGTTACTCCTAACTATTGGTACAGTTCTTAATTTTGCTTCTGCACATTTATATTGGGTTGCCTGATATTAAAATAATTAAGTAAATTATTATATTTTAAAAATAAAAATAACGATCCCCTATTTCGAATTATTTACTTGATGCAACAATTCTATCCCATTGCTTAATATACTCCTGGCTTAATATCAGAAATACTAGCCGCTTTGAAAACTAGCAAACCATTTACAATTGTTACAGCATCTATAGATCCCGTTAAATTAATTCCAGAAATTAATATACCTCTGTTACTAACAACTACTTCGAGTTGAAAAGAGGAAAACCAATATCTAACTGATAATAAGAGGTATAACCCCCAGAATAAAAAGCAAAGAGAAAAATTCATTTTTCATAATATCAATTTATACAAATTTAAACTAGCTCTTAAATATTCATTTAGCATAAAAACAATCCCAATTTATCATCCTTAAATTATTCTTAATTATAATTCGCCCAAATCTTACAACAAATTTTATGAAGTAACATAGTTCTTGAGTTTTTACAAATAATACCATTCGTTATTATAAAATAGTCCAATCATCAGTTCGAGTCCATTCGGTTTCACTCAGAATAAACTTAAGTCGAGAACCGCTTTGACATCTCGATTACGCTCGATGTGACAAAAAAATAATTGGACTATAACAAACAAATCAATGGCATAAATACGTAAAACGATAGTACAAACAAAAAGAAGAAACCTGCTAAACAAGAAAACATTTTTTTATTTGTATGATTTTTCAAGGTAAAATGTTTAGAAATTGAGGGGCAATTATCTTAACAAAATTTATTTAAAACTCAAAACAAATCATTTACAATAGACTACTTATCTGTCTATAAAGTACATTTATAAAAAATTATATGACTGTCCAAAACTAATACCAATAAGATTATTACACGAATTATTAAACAAATGCAAAAACTTGAATATATTTATTTGATACCGATTTCACCAATTTTCACAGATTAATTTGTAGGAATTTGTAAAATATGCGTCAAGAAAAATCAATCATGGTCTGCTTAACGGATAGTCATAAAAAATCATATTGTCAAATGAAACACTATTCTATATTCTAACAAAATAAAAACGTTTAAATACTAATTTATCTGTTAAAAAGCGTTAAAACATAGGTATTACTGCTCTCTCATCCGAAAATTTTGAAGAACTCTTAATAAAAGTTTCGGATGGTAGTGCAACATACATTCTATTATCGTCACTTTATTTTGAAAATAATACACCAATACCATTGACCAATATATTTTAGCCCAACGCAAATTATCCTCACCCCAACCCTCTCTTTGAAGAAGGTTGGGGTGAGGATAATTTATAAACACTAATGGTATTAATTTGTTTTTATAGTTAAAATTCAAGAACAAATTTAAAACTCTCAACCGTCTTTATTATCAAAGTAGAAACATCTAAGAATAAACAGATCGCAAGTAGTCATAACGAAACAACAACAGTTACTAACACATTAATTAACTACACAAAACAACCTAAATTAGAATTAAAGTGGCTTCGGTATCAAAGCTTTTTTTATTTTGGAAGGTGACCCTACAACGGAAGAATATTTACAAGTTCTTAGGGACTTGCTTAAAAAAAAATGGCATAATCCCATTTTAAGGAAGAACACTCTCTTTAAAACAAAGGCAAAATACCCGCCGATCTAACGAGATAAATGATCAAAATCAATCAGGCGTATTTGAGGAAATATGCTTTTGACGAAAACTCATTTTATATAAAATAGAATTCTGATTCTAAAGCTATATCAAAATTTAAAACTACGCAACAAGTAAATATTTTAAAATAGAGTACACAATTACCCAAGTACTTTTGCCTTTTCGAGGAGTTTCGAGGCACGAAGCAAACTAATCTCGTTAAAAAACATTTCAATAGCCCAACTATTTAAATGTTTTTTATCTTGAAAAAGACCAAAATAACTTAGCCAAATTTTGTACGCTTTATTTCCAAACCCTACAAAACAAAAAAAGCTCCAGTCTCGACTACTATCGGCTGGAGCTTTGTTATTTTTAATCTTCTTCTTGCTCAGTACTATGTGATTTCGAATACCCTCTCCATTTTTCGATACAATCCATAAAATCCTGAGGTAGTTCTGTATCAAAACGCATTATCTCACCAGTTGTAGGATGCACAAAACCAAGTGTTTTGGCATGTAACGCTTGACGTGGCAAAGCTTTGAAACAGTTTTCTATAAATTGTTTGTATTTGGTAAACGTAGTCCCTTTTAATATTAGATGACCACCATAACGCTCGTCATTAAACAATGTGTGACCAATATGTTTTAAGTGAACTCGAATCTGGTGTGTTCTACCAGTTTCTAATTGACAAGAAATCAAAGTTACATACCCAAAACGCTCCAATACTTTATAATGTGTTACAGCTGGTTTTCCTACTTCTGGATCTGCAAAAACCGCCATTTGCATGCGATCTTTTACATGACGTGCCACGTTTCCTTCTATCGTTCCTTGATCGGCAATAACATTTCCCCAAACCAAAGCAATATATTCTCTTTCGGAGGTTTTTGCTTCAAATTGTTTCGCCAGATGTGTCATCGCAGCTTCTGTTTTTGCAATTACCAACAATCCCGAAGTGTCCTTATCAATTCGATGTACTAATCCAGGACGCTCGCTACTATTCATTGGCAAATTATCAAAATGATACGCCAAAGCATGCACCAAAGTTCCTGTGTAATTCCCGTGCCCAGGATGCACAACCATTCCTGGCGTTTTATTTATAAGCAATAGTGCTTCGTCTTCATAAACAATATCTAGCGGAATATTCTCTGGGACAATATGATTTTCATAAGGAGGATGCGACAACATTACCCGAACCACATCTAGTGCTTTTACTTTGTAATTCGACTTTACAGTCACATCATTCACAAAAATATTACCTTCGGTTGCAGCGGTTTGTATTTTATTTCGGGTTGCATTTTGTATCAAACCCATCAGATATTTGTCTATTCGCAAAGGGGCTTGCCCTTTTGGAACTTCAAATCTAAAATGTTCAAACAATTCTTCTTCTAAATCTATGGTATCGATCGTATTATTCATTTACTGGTGTTTCTTCTTTTGGTGTAGCAAGACTATCTACTACAACTTCTTCTTGATAACTCTCTTTTCCATCCCCTAAAACCAGATCAATTTTTGACGATTTCAAAACTCTATCTCCTACTTTTAGATTTCTTCCTTTGTACCTCATTTCTAACACCATATCCTTTCCTAAATTCGGAATATAGGTTACTTTTCCTTCTTCTAATCCTAATGATTTGAGCGTTGGTACCGCTTCTCGATAGGTTTTTTCGATTAAATCCGGAATTCGAACAGACGAAAACCCCGACGAATTGATCTTAATATATACTTTTCTTCCTACTTTTACTTTCATCCCTGGTAAAGGATCTTGTTCTACTACAGTAAATCTAGGGTAATCATTTCTAAAATCGACACTATCCAAAAGCACATAATCTAGGTCTAAATCATCTAATTTATTCTCTACTTGCTCTTCGGTCAACTTACTCAAATCGGGCACTGCAATTTCGTTGCCATGATCAGTTGTAAAAGTCAACCAATGCATAAAAAGATACCCCAAAACTGCAATTATAGCAATAGCAATAAACACTTGACCAAAAAAAACACGGCTAGTTAGATACTTACGTAAACTCATAAAATTATTTTTATATAGGGCAAAGATATAGCTAATTAATTTCAAAAAAAATGATAATTTTGTTTAATAGTATTTAGTGTTTCTCTGTCATCCTGAGCTTGGTCGAAGGTAAGGAGCTATTCCCGCTATCCGCTATATCTTTTTCTGGCAAAAGAAGCCAGAAAAAGGATGTCGCTGCTATCGGGGCTAAAAAATTGGGTTATCAAAACAACCTTTTTTCGTAACTACCTACTGAATTTTTAAACGCTAAACAAAAAAGAAAAAGAATGAAAAACATAGCCATTATCATGGGCGGATATTCTAGCGAATACAAAATATCCCTTATCAGCGGAAACGTTGTATATCAATTTCTAGACAAAACCAAATTCAACGGATTTCGTATTCATATTTTTAAAGAAAAATGGGTGTATGTCGACGAAAAAGACGCTGAATTCCCTATCGACAAAAATGATTTTTCGGTAACCGTTGCCAACAAGAAAATCACTTTCGACTGTGTTTTCAATGCCATACACGGCACACCAGGCGAAGACGGACTCCTGCAAGCCTATTTTGAGCTGTTATACCTACCACAAACTTCTTGCGATTATTATCAAGCCGCACTTACCTTCAACAAACGCGATTTACTCTCGGTTCTAAAACCCTATGGCATCAAAACCGCTACTTCCTATTATTTAAATAAAGGAGATACTATTAATACCAACGAAATTGTAAAAAAAGTAGGCCTGCCTTGTTTTGTAAAACCAAACAAAGCAGGTTCTAGCTTCGGAATTTCAAAAGTAAAAACCGAAGCCGAATTACCTATTGCCATCGAAATTGCTTACAAAGAAGACAACGAAATCATCATAGAAAGTTTTCTTGATGGCACCGAGGTTTCTGTTGGAGTAATCAATTATAAAGGAATCGTAACCGTATTGCCCATTACCGAAATCGTTTCCGAAAATGACTTCTTCGACTACGAAGCCAAATATTTGGGTAAATCACAAGAAATTACCCCAGCAAGAATATCGGATGAAATGACCCAAAAAGTTGGATCCATAGCCAAACGCGCTTATGAAGTCCTCAAAATGAAAGGTTTTTCAAGAAGCGAATTCATAATCGTAGACAATGAGCCACACATGCTCGAGATGAACACCATTCCTGGGCTTACCACCGAAAGTTTAATTCCGCAACAAGCCAAAGCAGCTGGAATTTCGTTAGAAGATTTGTTTACCAATGCTATCGAGTTGGCTTTGGTATAGCTACAAACAAATAAATAGTTTGAATATAAAATATTTCTAGTATAAGATTGATACCACTACTAGATAACACTTCAAAACTTAGCCACGAATTGCACCAATTTCTATGAATTAATTCATACTAAATTGATGCAATTCTATCTAAGTAAATGTTTCAAAATAAACCCCGAAACTTACTCGTTCTTTTGCCCTTGACCGAAGCTATATCACTAAAAAACAGTTCAATAGTCCACTAATTAAAGCCTGCACTCCTGCTCGCTCACAATGTCATGAAGTTAAGAGATTTTAAATTGCGCATTAACGATTTTTAAATTCCAGATTTGGTGTTGATCATAGAGTTTATACACATTAAGAAATGATTAGATTTAAAGCGTTTATTTCAAGTTGCTTTTATTCAAAAAAGCTTAGTAAATGTTTCAAAAATAAATAGTACAACTTCACTCGTTTCTTTTGCCATTTTGAGGAGTTGCGAGGCAAGAAGCAAAGCAATCTAGTTAAAAAATAGTTCAATAGCAGAGCTATTTATAGC
>JAYVGE010000280.1:0-3323 GCA_043772515.1 Flavobacterium sp.
TTCTCTATTCTCTATTCTCTATTCTCTAAACCGTATCTATAAAACTTTTCTCGGTTTTATTAAAAATCAATAACCCCATAAAAAACACCACTACTGTTACCAGAAAAGTATATCCGAGTCCTAAGATAGAAATGTGCCCCACATCGAGTAACATATACCGGGTAGTTTCTATTACATACGCCAACGGATTGTATTGCACCAACCAGCCGTAATTGGGAATTTTTTCTTTTAGTAACTCCATAGGATACATTACCGCCGAGAGATACATAAGCAATTGCACTCCAAAACTTATCAAATAGCTAAAATCTCGATATTTGGTAACTAAAGACGAAATTAGCATTCCTAATCCTAGTCCTAAAATCCCCATTAAAATGATAAGTATTGGAAAAAAAACCACAGAAAAATTTAAACTAATGTTCGCTCCCTGAAAGTAATAGAAAACATAAAAAGCAATAAAAATAGCACATTGAATTCCGAATTTCAATAGGTTAGAAATCACTATCGAAATAGGCACTATAATCCTAGGAAAATAGACTTTACCAAAAATACTGGCATTACTCCTAAAAGTATCTGAAGTTCCATTGAGACAAGCCGTAAAATAATTCCAAACCGTTATTCCTGCCAAATTAAATAAAAATGGTGGCACAGTTCCTGTATCTATACCTGCTAGATTATTAAAAACTATAGTAAAAGTAATAGAAGTAAACAAAGGTTGAATCAAATACCAAAGTGGCCCTAACACCGTTTGCTTGTATACGGTAACAATATCTCTTTTTACAAAAAGCAATAGTAAATCTCGGTATTGCCAAACTTCTTTTAGGTTAAGAGAAAAAAAATTATTTTTGGGCTTTATTTCAAACAACCATGGTGTTTTGAAATGGTCTGTATTGTTCATCTATCTATGCTAATAATCCCAAATAGTTAGGATTTGTGGTATTTTTTTATTTTTATAGGGTTTATTCTACAATAAAATTGTTCTATACTTTGACTGTAAATTAAGAAAGTACAAATGTAATAATTAAAAGAGTATCAGCAGTCCTTGTGTACTATTCTATTTTTATTTATTACGTTTATATTTTAGAAACTAACAGCTTATAAATTCTACAACGATTTACGAAATTACTTTTATTTTACCACTGCTATTATACCCTTTTGTTTTGAATTTTGCTTAGATATTTTGCTTAGATTTTCTTTATTTATTGGAAATTATTCCAGTAATTTTGACATAAAAAAAAGGTATTAAATCTATTTCGACATTTAGTGACAGACTCCTTTTTTTAATTACCAGACTTATATATTTTAAGATTTATAGTATGAAACAAAAACAATTTTAAACAAAAAAAGGTTTACAAAGACTGCCAATGTAAACCTTTTTTGATTCAAAAAATTATTTATCCAAAACTTCAAAAGTAGAGTTCATACTTCTAAACTCCGGCACTATTTTTTTCATTTTGGCAACAATATCATCGCTATCAAAGAAATTAGCAATCCCTATAAGCTCTTCTATATCGACATGCAACGTTTCGAATTCATCTTGAATCTCCTCAGCAATCATAATTTTTTCGTGGTAGGTCGGTATCGTTTTAGAAGTGTCATTGAGTAACTCTTCATATAGTTTCTCACCAGGTCTAAGACCTACAATCTGAATTTTGATATCTTTATCAGGTAAAAAACCAGCCAATTTTATCATTTTTCTAGCCAAATCAATTATTTTAACTGGCTTACCCATATCAAAAATATAAATTTCACCTCCATTACCCATTGCTCCAGCTTCTAACACCAACTGACAGGCTTCTGGAATCGTCATAAAATACCTAATTATTTCAGGATGCGTAATTGTTATTGGACCACCTTGAGCAATTTGTTTTGTAAACAAGGGCACAACAGATCCATTAGAACCAAGCACATTACCAAACCTAGTCGTTATAAACTTCGTTCCTTTGAAACCGTTTTCCTGAAGTCCTTTTAGCTGTAATGATTGTACATATTTTTCTGCAATTCGTTTACTGGCTCCCATCACATTACTCGGATTTACAGCTTTGTCTGTAGAAACCATTACAAATTTTTTGACATGATATTCGCAAGCCAAATCGGCAAGATTTTTGGTCCCTGAAACGTTGGTAAGAATAGCCTGCGAAGGATTTTCCTCCATTAACGGCACATGCTTGTAAGCTGCTGCATGAAAAACGACCTGAGGGTTATACGTTTTAAATACTTTATTCATAGCGATTCTATCACGAACATCTGCAATAACGTTATGAATTACGGTATCTGTCTCTAAATTTTGTAATTCTAAACTCAAATGATGTAAAGGAGTTTCAGCTTGATCCAAAATAATAACTTTCTTAGGATTGAATCCCAAAACTTGTCGCACAATTTCGCTACCAATAGAACCCGCTGCACCAGAAATCAAAACTGTTTTATCTTTCAATTGTTTAGAAATCCCTTTGCCATCGAGCACTATAGGCTTTCTCTCTAATAAATCTTCAATTTGAATATTTTTTACTTTTTGAGAAATCTCTTTCTGATTTTCCCAATCCGATATCAATGGAACAGTATATACTCTATAATTAAACTCTAAACATTGGTCTACAATAATGAGTTGTTCATCTTTGGTTAAACTTTTATCTGCCATGATAACTCCTTCGGCTCCAACTGAGCGCATCAAAGAGGGTAACTTTTTTTTATTTATCAGAATAGGTAAATCCAACATTCGTTTATTCGAATTTTGATTGTTACGATCTACAAATCCAACAATTTTGAATCTCGAAGGAGTCTCGAATTTTAAAGCATTCGCTACCGAAATGGCATTGGCATCGGTACCATATATAATAGTTCGAATTAATTTATTATTCCCTTTTTCTGAGAAATAGAGCTCAAAGGTTTGCTTGACAATTACACGATACAAAAACAATCCACAGAAAGAAAGTACTACGTTTATAAAAAGTGCTGTGTTCAAAAAAGCTTTCTCGTGATTTAACAATTCATACGAAAAATTAAAAAACAAAAATATAACTAAAACCGCCATTTGTGAAAACAAAAGTTTTACAGCGTCTATATAAGAAGAATGCCTAATAATCCCAGAATAAGTTCTGAATAACCAAAAAAAGAAAAGATTTAACCCGAAAAAAGCACCAATAAAAGTAAAATTATTTGGTGTAATAATATACTCTATACCTGTGCCTCGAAATATTAAAAAAGTAAAAAAAAATGCTATAACCAAAACAGAAAAATCCATCATTACTATAATCCACCGTGGTAGATAACTTAAATTATGAATATTAAATTTTAGATTAGCTCTAGAAAAAAATCTAGAAACAAAT
>JAYVGE010000281.1:0-8152 GCA_043772515.1 Flavobacterium sp.
ATCAAATATATTGGGGTTTACGTTTTTTAATTGAGGCAGCGGCACTTCGCATAAAGTAATGAAATATTCAATTTCAACTAATACACGGTATTTGATTAAAGCTTCTTCTGAGAAAAAAGGTGCTAGAGACAGGGTCTTATTTCTATAACGTCCATCAATTGGCGATATAGCATTCAATTCGTTTAGTGTAGTCATTTTTTGTTGTTTTTTTCGAAAGGCACAAATATAAAGAGAATTTGGGGATTAAGAGTCAGAAATTTAAGGTTTGAAAAAGTATTTGAATTACTATTTGAACAAGTTCTGAATCAGTTGATTTCTATGTGATGTATTTTGCGTAAAAAAAATAAAGGCTAGTTTGTTTAAAACTAATTTTATTAAATCTTATTTTTGTTTAATAAATAAAGAATAAGGATGAACGTTGTAAAAAACATTTTCAGTATCAAAGATTTAGAAAATCTTTCGGGTATAAAAGCGCATACGATTAGAATTTGGGAAAAACGATACAACGTACTGGAGCCTATGCGTACAGATACCAACATACGTCTGTATTCTTTGGCGAGTCTTCAAAAACTTTTGAATATTACATTATTACACGATTATGGGTATAAAATATCTAAAATAGCCACTTTTTCTGAAGAAAGAATTCCAGAATTAGTAAAAGAAATTATTTCAAACAAAAATGCAAAAAATCACGCCATCAGTGCTTTTAAATTGGCGATGATGAATTTTGATCAACAGCTTTTTTCGGTTACTTATAATTGGTTGTTGGCAGAAAAATCTTTTAAGGAAATCTTTAGCCAAATTTTTATTCCTTTGTTAGAAGAGATTGGTTTGTTGTGGCAAACCAATACCATAACTCCTGCACATGAACACTTTATAAGTTGTCTAATTATAAAAAAAGTATTGATTAATACAGAAAAAATAGATACGAACGAGTATGAAAATACCGATAAAGTATTTGTTCTTTCTCTTCCTTTGAATGAAATTCATGAGCTAGGACTAATGTATTTGCATTATGAGATTGTTTTAAAAGGGTATAAAGTCATTTATTTGGGCGAAAATATGCCTCTGGATAATTTGAAGAATTTGAAAAAACATTATAATTCAATAGTTTTTCTTTCGTATCTTACTATGCAGCCAGAGAGAAATCTTGTCGATGAATTTGTGGCTATAATGAGTGCTGAGTTGTTAGACGAAACTACCGAAATTTGGCTTATTGGTAGGATGGTAGAATATATCAATAGGACTGTGATTTCTAATGAGGTGAAAATTTTTAATTCTATTCAAGATTTAGTTACGGCTTTATAATATTTTGTTTAATCTTTTTGTATATTTGCTAAACAAATGAAAAAGACAATCTCAATAATAGGTTCTGGGTTTTCGGCTATCGCTGCATCATGCTATTTGGCAAAAAGCGGACATGAAGTAACCGTGTATGAAAAAAATGCGTCAATAGGCGGTAGAGCACGACAATTGAAAGCCGATGGTTTTACCTTTGATATGGGGCCAAGTTGGTATTGGATGCCCGATGTTTTTGAACGCTTCTTTGCTGATTTTGGTAAAAAAACAACCGATTATTACGAGCTCGTAAAACTTTCTCCTGCTTATCGTGTCTATTACGGAATCGATGATTTTATTGCTATTGCCGATAATTTGACACAAATTGTAGCAGATTTCGAGGCTATCGAAAAAGGAAGCGGTCCCATTTTAGAGCAATTTATGGCTGAGGCCAAAAGCAATTATGATATCGCCATCAAAGAGTTAGTCTATCGTCCGGGAATTTCTCCTTTAGAATTGGTTACAGTTGAAACCGCCAAAAAAATCGGGCAGTTTTTTAGCAACATTAGCAAGGACATTCGTAAGAAATTCAAAAACGAACGATTGATTCATATACTCGAATTTCCCGTTTTGTTTCTTGGTGCCAAACCATCTGATACGCCTTCGTTTTACAACTTTATGAATTATGCCGATTTTGGCTTGGGAACTTGGCATCCCAAAACCGGTATGTTTGATGTCGTTCGTTCTATGGAAAGCTTGGCTAGAGAATTGGGTGTAACTTTTGTTACCAATGCCAATATTGAGAAAATAAATATCGAAAATAAAACAGCACACTCCATTGTAGTGAACGGAAAAACGATTCCGTCTAACATTATTTTGAGCGGCGCCGATTATCATCATACCGAAACTTTATTAGACAAAAAACACCGAGCCTATTCAGAAGCGTATTGGGATAGTCGCGTTTTTGCGCCATCCTCCTTATTGTTTTATGTAGGCTTCAACAAAAAAATAAAAAACATTTCGCATCACGCTTTGTTCTTTGATGTCGATTTTGAACAACATGCCGCAGCTATTTACGACGAACCACAATGGCCCGCAGCACCTTTGTTTTATGCCAATTTCCCATCATTGACAGATAAAACTGCTGCTCCAGAAGGTATGGAATCTGGTTTTTTCTTAGTTCCATTAGCTCCGGGAATCGAGGACACCGAAGCCTTGCGAAATGAATATTTTGATAAAATAATAGACCGTTTCGAGATTTTGACCCAACAAACGATAAAAAGTAATATTGTATTCAAACAATCTTTTTGCAAAAACGACTTTGTTTCGGAGTACAATTCATACAAAGGAAACGCTTACGGGATGGCAAACACACTTTTACAAACCGCTTTTTTGAGACCAAAACTCAAAAGCTCCAAAGTCAAGAATTTATATTTTACAGGACAATTAACCGTTCCTGGGCCTGGTGTTCCTCCCGCATTAATTTCAGGAAAATTAGTGTCGGAATTAATAGATAAACAACTTTTAAATCAATAGACTATGAAGCAATTGTTCGATGATGTTTCTTTTAAATGCAGTAAGTTGGTGACCAAAAACTATAGCACTTCGTTTTCTATGGCGGTTTACATGTTGGCACCCAGTATTCGTAATGCCATTTATAGTGTTTATGGATTTGTGCGTTTTGCCGATGAAATTGTAGATTCTTTTCATGGTTATGAAAAAGAAAATCTAATTCATGATTTTGAAGCCGAATATTATAAAGCGATGAAATCTGGTATTAGTTTGAATCCTATTTTGAATTCGTTTCAGCAAACGGTTAAGGAATACAATATAACCGACGAGATGATTCAATCGTTCCTCAAAAGTATGAAACTCGATTTAATAAAATCTGATTATCACAGCAAAGAGGAATACAACGAATACATTTATGGTTCTGCCGATGTAGTTGGTCTGATGTGCCTTAAAGTGTTTGTAAAAGGGGATAATGAAAAATACAATCAGTTAAAAGAGGAGGCGATGCGTTTGGGTTCTGCTTTTCAGAAAGTAAATTTTCTTCGGGATCTAAAAGACGATAATTTGGTGTTGAATCGCAATTATTTCCCCGGAGTTGACTTAAAATCTTTTGATGAAAAGTCTAAAAAAGCCATTATTGACGAAATCGAGGAAGATTTTAGTGTTGCCTATCAAGGAATTATAAAATTACCTTTGGAAGCAAAATTTGGAGTCTACACTGCTTATGTGTATTACAAAAAACTACTCAAAAAATTGGCTCACACCCCTTGTCACGAAATAGGAAATACCCGTATTCGGGTTTCCAATTATTCGAAAGCAGGATTATTGGCGCAATCATTCGTGTCTTATAAGTTGAAATTAGTATAAAAAACAGCATAATTTTTTAATTTAATAAAAAGAATATGATTTCCTTTTTGATTTTTTTAGGTGTTTTTTTATTCATGGAATGTGTCACTTGGCTTACTCACAAGTACATAATGCACGGACTCATGTGGTACTTTCACGCTGACCACCACCAGCCCAAATACGCGCATGTATTTGAACGAAATGATATTTTCTTTGTCATTTTTGCAACGCCAAGTATTGTTCTTTTTTATTTTGGCGTACAAGAGGGTATGAATTATTTATTTTTTATAGGACTTGGCATTACCGTTTATGGTTTTTGCTATTTTATGATACACGATGTGCTAATTCATCAACGGTTTAAATGGTTTAAAAAGACAAAAAACAACTATTTAATCGGACTTAGAAAAGCCCATAAAGTACACCACAAGCATTTGGGCAAAGAAGATGGAGAATGTTTCGGAATGCTATTCGTTCCTTTTAAATACTATAAAAAATAATATGTCACTATATCTTATTTTGAATATTGCTTCTTTTTTTATCCCTTTTCTGTATAGCTTCGAGAAAAGAATGCGCTATATAAAACGGTGGAAAGTAATTTTCCCAGCTTTGATTATTACCGCAGGGTTTTTTATAATTTGGGATATTATTTTTACCAAAATGGGAGTTTGGAGCTTCAATCCAAGATACCATTCGGGAATTTCGTTTTTTGGTTTGCCAATAGAGGAATGGCTTTTCTTTATTTGCATTCCGTATGCTAGTATTTTTATTCACTTTTCTTTTCATTATTTTTTGCCCAATGTTGCTTTAACCAATGCTGTTGTAAAAAAGATTTATTTAGTTTTATTGGCGATAACTATTCCTATACTTGTATTTAATTATGACAAATGCTACACCTTTGTAAATCTTATTTTATTTGTAATTGTTCTTACTATTGCTTTTTTTAAGGTAAAAAATATACTAAATACTTATTTTATTACTTTTCTAATTATCCTGATTCCGTTTTTGATTGTAAACGGGATTCTAACCGGAAGCTTTATTGAGGAACCTGTGGTTTGGTATAATAATGAGGAGAATTTAGGGATTAGATTGGGAACGATTCCTATCGAGGATGTGGCTTATGCCTTTACCATGTTATTGATGAGTTTAATTTTGATTAAAACAATTGAAAAAAATGAAAGTATATAAAAAAGAAACTGTTCAACACATCAATGCATCACTTGAGGAATGTTGGGCTTTTTTCTCCAGTCCTGCAAATTTGCAAAAAATAACTCCTAAAACCATGGGATTCGAAATAACCGATTTCGACAACCAATCTATGTATGCGGGACAAATTATTCAATACAAAATTTCTCCACTTTTGGGATTAAAATTAAATTGGGTTACCGAAATTACCAAAGTCAAAGACAAAGCTTATTTTATAGACGAACAGCGTTTTGGACCTTATAGTTTCTGGCACCACAAGCATTTTTTTGAAGCAACAGCAAACGGAGTCAAAATGACAGATGTAGTGCATTATGCATTGCCATTAGGTTTTTTGGGACGTATCATGAATGCGTTACTAGTCAAGAAGAAATTGGAAGAAATTTTTGATTACCGTTTTGTAAAAGTCAACCAACTTTTTAATTCAAAATAATGACAAAACAGCAAGTATCTATTTTTTGGTTCAGACGCGATTTGCGTCTCGAGGATAATGTAGCGTTGTATCATGCTTTGCAATCTAAACATCCCGTTATCCCATTGTTTATTTTTGACACGGATATTTTGAATTGCTTACCAAAAAACGATGCTCGAGTTGGTTTTATACACGAATCCCTTCAAAAAATAAACACACAATTAAATGCCATTGGGAGTTCTATTTTAATTAAAAATGGAACTACGACTGCGGTTTGGGAATCCCTTTTTCAAGAGTTTGATGTTTCAGCCGTTTTTTTTAATAAAGATTATGAGACGTATGCCATCAAAAGAGATTTGAGGATTGAGGCTTTAGCAAAAGCAAATAATGCTCTTTGTTTTTCTTTTAAAGACCAAGTGATTTTTGAAGAACTCGAAATTACCAAAGCCGACGGATTGCCCTATACCATTTATACACCGTACAAAAATAAATGGTTGGAAAAATACAAATCTATGGTACCACTTGTAGAATATGAAACCCAAAATTACTTCTCCAATTTTCATAAAAACCATTTTGACTTTCCTTCTTTGCAGCAAATAGGTTTTGAGGAAAGTGATATAAAAGTGCAGCCGCATAATCTTACACAAATAAGCAATTACCACGAAACCCGAGATTTTCCAGCTATTGATAGTACTTCCTATCTTTCGCCTCATTTGCGTTTTGGAACAGCGAGTGTCCGTAAATTGGTCAATTGGGCGGTTCGTAAAAATGATGTTTTTTTGAGCGAATTAATATGGAGGGAATTCTTTATGCAAATCCTGTTTAGCTTCCCCAAGGTAGTGACTCATAATTTTAAATCGGCTTATGATGGGATTCAGTGGCGGAACGATGAAGACGATTTTAAGCGTTGGTGTACAGGAACTACAGGCTACCCGATGGTCGATGCAGGAATGCGTCAGCTCAATGCAACGGGTTATATGCACAATCGAGTGCGTATGGTGGTGGCGAGTTTTTTGTGTAAACATTTACTGATTAATTGGCAGTTGGGCGAAGCCTACTTTGCCGAAAAATTACTAGATTATGATTTGTCTGCCAATGTAGGCAACTGGCAATGGGCTGCGGGGACGGGATGTGATGCAGCTCCCTATTTTCGGGTTTTTAATCCCGAAATTCAACTCAAAAAATTTGACGAAAAAGGGATCTACATCCGCAAATGGATTCCCGAATTTGATTTAGGTTATGGCAAGCCTATGGTTGAGCATGCCTTTGCCAGAGACCGAGCCATTGCTACTTATAAGGATGGAATTTTGAAGTGATTTAATTGCCAACAGCTTTAGCTAGAGGAAAATGAATGAATATAAAATTGGCTTTAGCCAAAACAACACAATATTTTGGCTAAAGCCATGTATGTCATTACAATTTAATTCCTCCAGCTAAAGCTGGAGTCAATTCAAAGCTGGAGTCAATTCATATCTAGAAACAATTCATATCTAGAGGCAATTTAAAACTAGAACAATTGCAACTCATTTTTTATGAAAAATTAATAGTGTCGTTTTCCTTGAAGCTTTTTTGGGTAAGGGATTACTTCACTAGGAATTTATTTCTATAGGAGTTCAGTGAATTTCATTTGAAATAAGCTACCGAAGTAGCATGTATAGCCCGACAGCATTAGGGAAAGGGGGCGAATAAGCGATGCTATAAGTTGCCCCCTTTTCCTAATGGTGGCACCCCCAAATTATTTTGAAAATTGGTCTTTTTTTGAATAAAAGGACAAAAATTATCGGATGAGCTTATGAAGCATCCCCTTAAAAATAAACCCGTGAAAAGGTAAGACAGAATACCAATACAATTTTCCCCAAATGCCTTGAGGTCTAAAAGTTGCCGATTGATACAAAGTGTCGTTGATGATTTTGAATTCGAGCCAGGCTTCGCCGGGTAGTTTCATTTCGGCATAGAGAATGAGTTTGCCTTGCTCCTTGTTGGCGTACAAAACCCGCCAAAAATCAAGAGCATCTCCAGCATGAATGTCGTGTTTGTTGGTGCGTCCTCTTCTAGAACCTACACCGCCAAAGAGTTTGTCGATAAAACCGCGTAACTCCCAGAGCCAGTCTCCGTAATACCATCCCGTTTCGCCGCCAATAGACCAAATTTGGTTGATGGTAAAAGCTCGGTTTTGGATTTTCATTTTTCTTCGGTCGATAAAGCAGCCTTTCTTGGGTACTTTGAGGTAATCACTCACATTACCAATAAATTGACCACTTATCATGGAGTCTTTCCAACTCGAAGCAATGGTGTCATTGTCAATTTTGACCAAAGCTTTGGATAATGCCAGTTTATAAGACATGGGGGTAATATTCAAAATAGAATTTATGCTGTTGTCCCTGCAAATGACTTCGACTTTCATACTGCTTACCAATGCCGATGCCAATTTATAGGAAGTTGAGGTTACAAAGTACAGCCAATAGGACGATAATTTGGGCGTCATTACGGGTATGGTGTATATGTACCTTTTGAGGTGTATGGCTTTGGCAAAGCTGAGAAGCATTTCTTTGTAAGTAAGAATATCGGGGCCGCCAATGTCAAAACTTTGGTTGTACGTTGATGGGTTTAAGAGTGATTTTGTCAAAAAGTCTAAAACATCGCCAATGGCTATGGGCTGGCATTTGGTATTGAGCCATTTTGGGGTAATCATTACGGGTAATTTTTGAACTAAATCCCGAATAATTTCGAAGGATGCACTGCCAGAACCTACTATAATTCCTGCTCTCAATGTAGTTGTGGCATAAATGCCTGTATTCAAAACCTGCTCTACCGCTTTTCGAGACGATAGGTGTTTAGAAAGGGATTGGTCATTGACAATTCCGCTTAAATAAATGACCTGTTTGGCATTAGTATGATTGACTC
>JAYVGE010000282.1:0-3318 GCA_043772515.1 Flavobacterium sp.
GGACGAAGAAAAACAAATGTATTACTACTTGGTTTACTTCAACAAAGAAGAGAAGTCATAAAAGACCAATTTTAAGATTTCTGTCTTCAGATTTTAGTACAATAGTTTAATAAATCAACCCCCAATCAAATCAATAGGTTGGTTTTTTTCTGGGCAGACGTTTGAGTTCGGTAATAATTTATTAGAGGAATGTTTTTTAGACAATGTTTCTATCGGGTTTCTTTATTTGACACAGATTTCGCAAATTTTACAAACTAATCTGTTTGGATTTGAGAAATTTGTGTCAGATTTTATTTAATATTAGCTTATGTGTTTGCCTTGTTTTTTTTTTTTATTATTATGTTCCAGCTTTAAATAAATTAGGGTTTTTAAAGTTTCGAGTAACAAAATCAAAAGCAGCTTTGAGTACATTTCCCATAGAATTGGCCTGCTTAAATTTTAAATCATTGGTATAGCGATACAATTCTAATTGCAATTTTTCTAGGTTTTCTTTGGGGGCAATGTTGTCATTACCCATAATTTGCATCAGGTCTTTAATTCTATTCTCGGCAGAATGAATTCGTTTGGCGAGTGCAGAACGCTCTTCATTTTTGTATTGAATGATGGAGCTGTCTTCTAGTTTTTCTTTGACAAGCAGTACCATAGGATAATTTTCCTTGAAAAACTGTGGACGATAGACCTTGAAATTCCCTTCGTAGCATTGTTGGTCAAAATCGATAGGACGAATTTTATATACTACTTGGTCAAAATCGTGAATAGGAACAATCACATAGTTATAAGCCCGCATATCACCCAATAATCGAATCATACAGCGCTCATTAAACTTAACAAACTCCTTTGCAATTTGAGATTTTTCGTGTTCGGTACAAGTTGGAAGTATTTTTTTGATAAAAATATCTCCAGGAATTCCAATAATATGTTCTTCGATTAAGGTGTCTTCGTAGACCAAAAAATTGATTTTATCAGGCGAAAGGATATGCTCTAATTCTAGTCCGTAAACCCTTGAAGCGTCTGCTTTTTTTATGTAAAAATGAACATAATTGTCATTGAGGATGTTTCTAACTTTTATCCGAAAAGGCTTAGAATTTCCAAAAGTGCAATAATCGATGGCGTCTATATTCAAAAAACGAATCATTTCCAGATTTCCATCAGAGTGTAGTAGCGAATAGATTTTCTTTAAATTCAAATCGATTTCATTTCTTTCGAACTCATTATAGTAGACCCGAATCCATAATGTATCCTGATTATTTTTGTCGTAAACTGTTATCGATCCCGAAAAGCGTAACAAGTCATCATAGAAAATAGAGACTTTAGAAATACGATCAAAACGTTCTAGATAATCCAAAAGGTCATTGTTTACAGGATATGATGGTTTTTTTAAAAGCATTAACGGCTCACTCATTTTATATATATTTAATGTAAATTTACAATAATTAAATTTTAATAGTAACAAAAACAACGGTTGCCCGTCTTATATTAAAAACCAAATCTAAAATAAATTGGAAACGATACTTAGCATTCAAAATCTAAACAAACGGTACGGGAGCTTACAAGCACTAAAAAATGTTTCGCTCGAAATAAAAAAGGGACATGTCTATGGTATTTTAGGACCCAACGGAAGCGGAAAATCGACAACTTTAGGGATTGTTCTCAACGTAGTTAATAAAACATCTGGCGAGTACAGTTGGTTTGGAGGTACTATGCAAACACATGAAGCCTTAAAAAAAGTAGGTGCCATTATTGAGCGACCTAATTTTTATCCCTACATGACGGCACAACAGAACTTGAGATTGGTCTGTAAAATAAAAAATATTAATTATGATAAAGTAGACGAAAAGCTAGAATTAGTAGGTTTGAATGACCGAAAAAATAGTAAATTCAGTACTTTTTCTTTAGGGATGAAACAGCGTCTGGCAATTGCCTCTGCCTTGTTGAACGATCCCGAAATATTGATTTTGGACGAACCTACCAACGGTTTAGATCCGCAAGGAATACATCAAATACGAGATATTATAAAAAAAATTGCGGCACAAGGAACCACTATTTTATTAGCTTCTCATTTATTAGACGAAGTCGAAAAAGTATGTTCACATGTTTTGGTTTTAAGAAAAGGAGAAATTTTGTATTCTGGTTTGGTCGATGGAATGTCTGCAAATGAAGGTTTTTTTGAATTGCAAGCCGATGATACCCCAAATTTAATTGTGGTTTTAAAAAGACATGCCGCCATAGAAACCATCAAAGAGGAAGAAGGAAAAGTATTGGTTTATCTGAAAAATACCTTGGAGGCAAAGGATTTGAATCGGTTTCTGTTTGAAAATAATATTAGTCTAAATCATTTGGTAAAACGAAAAAACAGTCTTGAAGAACAATTTTTAGAATTAACCAGAAAGTAATAGGCGGTTTTCAGTAATCAGTCATAGCGGTCAATGAAAAATTTCAATGGCAATAAGAGCATCAAGTTCAAAATATAACAATCTAAATAATCTAACAATCAAAAATGAAACGATTACTCTCTATAGAATTACAAAAAATAGCATTAAACAAAGCCAGTCGGGTATTGACACTTACCTATTTTATTTTGTTGTCGTTTATAGCCTTAATTGCGTCTGTAAAATTTGATTTAGGTGTTTTTAAATTCCATCTTGCCGAAATGGGGATTTTTAACTTTCCTTATATTTGGCATTTCAACACCTATATTGCAGCACTTTTGAAGTTGTTTTTGGCAATAGTCATTGTCTCTATGATGGCAAATGAGTACAGTTACGGTACTTTGAAACAAAACCTAATTGACGGAATGAGTAAGAAAGAATTTATCTTGTCTAAATTTCTAACGGTAGTTTTGTTTTCATTATGTTCTACTCTTTTTGTGTTTATTATGACCTTAATTTTGGGATATAGTTTTTCCTCTTTTACCGAATTTGGAATTGTGTTTTCGGATTTAGAATACCTTTTGGCTTTTTTTGTAAAATTGGTTGGCTTTTTTTCCTTCTGTTTGTTCTTAGGAATTCTAGTAAAACGTTCGGCTTTTGCTTTGGGATTTCTTTTGGTTTGGGGTATTATAGAAAGTATTACT
The DNA here is from genome assembly GCA_043772515.1 of Flavobacterium sp. GTDB lineage: Bacteria > Bacteroidota > Bacteroidia > Flavobacteriales > Flavobacteriaceae > Flavobacterium. The sequence goes on from JAYVGE010000282.1 coordinate 3,074, forward strand.
AAAGCAATTTTGGCATTCAAACTTTTTCCAGAAGGGACTACGGCAGATGCTATTATACAATTTTTTCCACTAGAATCGATGTCGAATTTAATCATAGAACCTTTTACACGATTGTCTGTTGTTAAGTCTATTGGTACACAAATTGGTGTCGAAAACATAAAAGATTATGGCGTTCATACTTTGAATATCCTAATTGTTTTGGCTTGGACGTTTATTTTTGTTTATGGCTCTCATAAGTTATTAAA
>JAYVGE010000283.1:0-8135 GCA_043772515.1 Flavobacterium sp.
TGCTAGAATCCAGACCATCAAAGATCCCGATGGCAGAATGGTAACTAAAGTAAAAGTAGACGGCAAAGAGCTAAAAGAAAGTCGAATTAAGTCTTTGAAACCTAACGAAATTGGGTATTTAAGAATTTCCAATTTTAAGCAAGACGGCGTTGCTGCTGCTGCCAAAGAGGTCGGGACAATTCTTGAAGTAACTTTGGCAAAGCCTATTTTTCCGAATTCCAAAACCACATTTACATTAGATTTCAACGGGCAAGTGCCACTACAAATTCGTCGTTCAGGAAGAAATAATGTCGAAGGGATCGAATTATCTATGGCGCAATGGTATCCCAAAATGGCAGAATTTGATTTCGAAGGATGGCATGCCGATCCTTATATCGCAAGAGAATTTCACGGAGTTTGGGGCAATTTTGATGTAAATATCACTATAGACAAAGCCTACGTTTTGGGCGGAAGTGGCTATCTACAAAACCCAACCCAAATAGGTCACGGTTATCAAGAGGTGGGAGTAGAGGTTATTATTCCAAAGAAAATAAAAACCTTGACATGGCACTTTATAGCGCCAATGGTTCATGATTTTACTTGGGCAGCCGATAAAAATTATATTCATGATCGGGTCAAAGGACCCAATAATGTCGATTTGCATTTTCTATACAAAAATGTACCAACCGTTATAGCAAACTGGAAAATGCTACAACCCCTAATGATAGATGTTATGGCATATTATAACAAAACCGTCGGAGATTATCCCTACAAGCAATACTCGTTTATACAAGCAGGAGATGGCGGAATGGAATATGCAATGTGTACCTTGATGCTAGGAAACGGAACTTTAGACGGAATTTTGGGGACTGCCACACACGAATTGGGACATTCTTGGTTTCAGCATATTCTGGCATCCAATGAATCCAAACACCCCTGGATGGATGAAGGATTTACAACCTATATCGAAGATTTAGCACTCAATGAAATAGCAGCAAAAAAAGCCGAAAACCCTTTCAAAGGCAATTATGCTGCCTACTATAAATTGGTAGAATCAGGAAAAGAACAACCACAAACCACACACGGAGATCGTTACGACGAAAACCGTCCGTATAGCATTTCCTCTTATGTAAAAGGAAGCATTTTCTTGTCACAATTGGGTTACCTAATCGGGCAGGATAACTTGGCAAAAACAATCAAAAAATACTATCAGGATTTCAAATTCAAGCATCCCACTCCAAATGACATAAAAAGAACCGCCGAACGTGTTTCTGGAGCCAACCTCGATTGGTATTTGGTCGATTGGACAGCAACCCTAAACACAATCGATTACGGAATCAAAGAAGTGAAAGACGGTACCGATAAAACAACTGTTACACTAGAAAGAATCGGCAGAATGCCAATGCCTATTGATCTGATGGTAGAATATACCGACGGAACAAAAGAGAGTTTCTACATTCCGTTACGCATGATGAGTTTCGAAAAAGAAAACCCAACACCTGCCATAAAAAGAACAATTCTAAACAATTGGACTTGGGCACAACCTACTTTTGAAGTCACTATTTCGAAACCAAAAAACACCATCAAAAAAATTACCATCGACCCAAGCAGCTTAATGGCAGATGTAAAACAAACCAACAATGTTTACGAAGTGAAGTAATGTTTCTAAACTCATAATAAAAAGCTCTTTTAAAACATAAGTAATTAGAATACAATAATGTCATATTTTATTGTTTATTTGTAATGTTATTCGTGTATGAGATATCTAGTACATAAAAAAGAGGTTGAGGTATTGAAATACCTTCACCAAAATAGCCCTAATAGTACCGTTAGAATACGTAATCAATGCTTTGTTCTATCGCATCAAAGACGCAAGATTAACGACTAGCTTCTGTTTTCAATGTCAGTCGCAGAACGACTGAACGGTAGTTTGGTCGTTGGACTGAAATTGGGGTTGATTCCCTTGCTATAATCAGAGGGAAGAGGAGCGAAAAACCTTTTGAAAGACTATTCCAAAGAGGTTTCGGAGCAATTAGAACTTCACAATAGGAATTTAAAAAATGTATTAATTTACTTTGAAGAGCAACACAATATTAGCATCTGCAAAAAAAACATTATAGAATTTTTTAAAAGTTACTGGACTATAGTTGTAAAAGAGCTAGACCCTCTTTAAAAGGCAAACGAAACGAAGAGTATTTTAATTACGGTAAATTCTTGGCTTATTATAACTAATTTCCGATTTCATTTATAAAAACGCAAACATGAATAATCATCCCCTTTTTTATATAAGAAAAAACACTGTCTTATATCAATTGGTATTGCTTATTTTTGTTTTTCAATCCGCCAACATTCAATCCCAAATAAAGATGATAACACCACCAATTTTAAAAAAAGGAGATACAATTGCTATTGTTGCAACGGCTCGAAAAAATACAGATGACAATCTTAAGCCGGCCATCGATTTGTTGCACAGTTGGGGCTTAGAAGTCATAATTGGTAAAACCATTGGGTTAGACAAAGATCAATTGGCGGGTACCGACGAACAACGTGCCGAAGATTTTCAGCACCAACTAGATAACCCAAACATTAGAGCAATCTGGTGTGTTAGAGGTGGTTATGGTACCGTTCGAATGGTTGATTTATTGGATTTTACCAAATTTAAACAAAGTCCAAAATGGATTATTGGTTTTAGTGATGTTACCGTTTTGCACAATCATTTGAATACGATGGGCTTCCAATCGCTACATGCCATCGTACCTATAAGTGTAGCAAAAACTGCACCCGAATCTATCGAAACCTTGCGAACTGCATTGTTTGGCGAAAAACTATCGTATGAGGTAGATCCATTCTCTATGAACCGTTTTGGCAAAGCTACTGGAGAATTGGTGGGTGGAAATTTATCCATCTTATATAGTTTAATGGGATCGAAATCGGCTATTGATTGTACGGATAAAATCTTGTTTATAGAAGATCTAGACGAATATCTATATCATATAGACCGCATGATGATGAACCTCAAACGCAATGGTTGTTTGGAAAGCATTAAAGGAATTATTGTAGGTGGTATGACTAAAATGAAAGACAATGATATTCCTTGGGGGAAAAACGCAATGGAAATCGTACAAGATGTAACCCAGAAATACAATATCCCCGTTTTATATAATTTCCCCGCAGGACATCTTCATGACAACAGAGCCTTGCTTATGGGTAATAAAGTGACTATAGATGTCAACGAGAATTGTAGTACTGTTGTTTTTGAGAATCATTAAAAAAGAGATTTTTGAAAAGAGTTAGGTAGAATTGTACTCATTCGTTGATAATTCGTGAACCCCGAAAGCTTTCTGGGCTGGCAAAACCTTGATATAAAATCTATTTTGTTAAAGAATCAAAAAATAAGGGATTTCTTCATTTTTAATGCAGCCTGAAAACTGTGACTAAATACTAAAAAAATGGCAGAACACAATGAACTCGGGAAATTGGGAGAAGAAATGGCAGTAGACTATCTCTTGAAAAACGGGTATATCATTCTGGAAACCAACTGGACGTTTCAAAAAGCCGAGATCGATATTATTGCACAAAAAGAAAACATCCTTGCCATTGTCGAAGTAAAAACCCGTTCCTCTATAGAATATGGGCTACCTCAAGACTTCGTAAATCCCAAAAAAATACAACTGCTAGTCAAGGCTGTTGATGCCTATGTAAACGAAAGAAATTTAGACATTGATGTTCGTTTTGATATTGTGGCAATCAATAGAGAAGGAAAATCTTTTGTGATTGAGCATCTTATAGATGCATTTTATCACTTTTAGGCAACTATTCTTATTGTTACATTTGTAACAAATTGTTTTTTTATCTATATTTGCAACGATTTTTGATACCACTATTATATTATGGTGTCTTAACGATATTCAAAAAAACGTTACTCCTATGAAAACTGTTTCCTCTATTGTAGAAAATTACATCAAAACAAAACCCTTTTTATTAAATGCATTGTCGCTTGGTATCATCAATTTGACTTCTTTGTCAAGAAACATAATGACCGAATTAGAAAGCGAATTTGATAAAGAAATAAAACAAGGTGCTGTAGTTATGGCATTAAAAAGACTAACAGAAGAACTGGATTTTAGATTGAACCATAAAATAAACAAGGTTATCAAAAACATAGGAGAGATAACTGTTCGCTCTTCATTGACTGATTTTACTTACGCTGTTTCGGAAACCGTCTTAAACAAACAAGCCGATTTAATTACCGACATCAACACGCTACCAGATATTTTTTATACTTCATCAAAAGGAGTAAATGAAACCAATATTGTAGTAAGCAGTAGTGTAAACCATTTGGTAGAAAAACATTTTTCTAGCGAAAAATTGATTCAAAAGCTAGATAATCTTGCTTCGATTACTGTAAAGTTGCCCAAAGAAAACATTGCAGTTCCTGGGATTTACTATTTCATTTTTCAACGCTTGGCATGGGAAGGAATTATTATCAATGAAGTCATTTCAACTTCAAATGAATTTACGATATTAGTAAGTGAAGATGATGTGAATGTCGCTTTTAAAGTGATTAAAGATTTGAAAAACTAATTGTTCCTTAAAGTTGTCAGCTCTGTTTTGAACTTCTATAGAAAATAGTGAAGGCTTCAAAAAAGAAGATTAAACGCAAAAAAAAAACTCATTTAAGTTGTCTTTTATCTAAAAATGTTTCAAAATAAACCCTGCAATTTGTCTTAAATGAACTTATATCAATAGCCAAATTAATATGTTTTTTTCTATTGGCTTTCAAAAAAAGTTGTTTTCATCATTTTTAAACAAGATTGGACTGGTAGGGTTTCTTTACAACTAGTTTTAATTTTGATGAGCAGTTTTATTATCCCTAAATTAAGTTGCTAAAAACGACCAACAATTACTGTGTTTTTAGCTGAATAATCTCTCCATAAACTCCGTAAGATTTATCACAGAATCGAGATTAATAAAATCTAAAATTATCAATTGTATTCTAAGTTATACCAAACCCAATCGTTTCCCTTTCCTTTAGAGAGACTGTGAGGTTAGGATAAATAAGTTCGACTATGCTATAACTGGGTTTGGTTTTACCTTTTGATTCTTAATAATCCTCAATGTTTGTGTCTTGTATGCTTTGAACAAACAATCTATTTTTTTTGGTAAAATTAATCCTTCAATACAATAGATTTTGGTTTTGCTAGTCTAAAAGCATTTTATTTAATCTGTCTTAAGCAATTAAAGCCTCATTTTTTTTAATATATATATTCAAAAAAACCACAAAAGAGGCTTTCTTTTTTAAAACACAAACAAACTGGTAGGTACTGGTATATTTTTTTAAATAAGATTAACTATTTTTGATTTTCATTATTCTTAAAAAATAAGTTTAAAAAATACACATATCTCTTTTTTTAATCGCAAACACAGGTATAAAACGATTATAATGCCCTAAAAATCAATAAATATTTAATCGATAGGAATGTTTTTGATAAATAGTGAATTAAATCAATCCTATTAATTTGAACCAAAAACCAACCATCACAAATGAAACAAGTAAAAACCTTATTCAGGAAACCGATTTTGATACCAATTCTCTTCCTTTTGTGGTTACCAAATGTGCTACTGGCACAAGAAAATCTGATAAAAAAAACTATTACAGGAAGAGTTACAGACGACAAAAACGCCACCCTTCCTGGTGTAACGGTATCTATAAAAGGGACTCAAAACCATGCATCAACCGATGTCGATGGAAAATATACATTGACCTATTCATCAAATATTGACAACCCAACAGTACACTTTTCTTATCTCGGATTTACGAACAAAACAGAATTGGTAAACAACCGAAGTGAATTGAATATTGTACTACAAGAAGAAACCAATAAACTCAATGAAGTAGTCGTTATTGGTTATGGCTCTCAAAAGAAGAGTAATGTTACTGGAGCTATTTCTTCGGTAAAAAAAGAAAGTTTAGAAACACGCGCTACGACAAATCCAGCCGAGGCATTACAAGGGTTGGTTGCTGGGGTAAATGTACAAAAAAGTGGTGGTGTTGCAGGATCAGGAGTAAGTGTAAAAATACGCGGTGTTAATACCTTTGGAAACACCGAACCGCTCTATATTATTGATGGTTTTCAAGGATCAATTACAACCGTAAACCCTACCAATATCGAATCGATGGAAGTCCTTAAAGATGGTGCTGCTGCTGCAATTTATGGATCTGTTGCTGCAAATGGGGTAATTATAGTTACCACAAAAAGCGGACACAAAGAAGGGATAAAGGTCGATTTTAGTTCGTTTTTGAATACCACTACAACCGCAAAAAGACTCGACTTATTAGATGCCGAAGGCTACCGTTCTGTACACAAAAAAATGTATGATGCGTATAATAAATATGCCAATAATCCAAAACCACTTCCCGTTTATATTACTTCTCCCACTGAGAACAACACCAATTGGCAAGATCATGTTTTCCGTTCTGGATTGGTACAAAATTATGGTTTAGGAATACAAGGCAGGCAAGGTGACATTAAATTTGCACTCTATGGTAATTATGTTAAAGAAAAAGGAATTGTTATTGATAATAATTTCGGGCAACAAAATGCCAGCGCAAGAGTAAACTTCAAAAAATATTTTTTTGATGTAGATGCAAAAATGGCTTTTATGGGTACGCAAAGCGAATTACCTAATTTTCAGTTAAAAGAAGTATACACTATTTCTCCTTTGGTAACGGTTTTTGATTCGAACGAACCCTACGGTTATGGATTAACAAACAAAAATGGTTTGCCAGCTGGTACCAATCCCGTTGCCGAAGAACATTTTAGAAAGAGCATGGAGAAGGGTCAGGATTTTACAGTCAATTTTGCAATAACAACCAATATCAATTCCTGGATAAAATACAAATTAGCCTATTCCTACCGCGTAAAAAATAACCAACAGACTTCGCATTTTCCTCCTTATATCGCTAATCCGAAAGAAATTCATCTTTACCCTTTGAATAGTGAATGGAGAACCCATTGGGACGAGCAGGTACTAGATAACATCATAACTATAGACCAAACTTTTGGCAAGCACACTTTGGGATTAATGCTCGGAAGCACGCTAAATGCAACATCCTCAAACTGGAATAAAGTAAGTGTAGAAGGAAAAACAACCGATCATGCCGTAGAAAATGGACAATTAATAGCTATCGATCGTCCTGCCGGATTTTTGGACCCAAGCTTTGAGACTATAGGTGCGGGTAAAGGCGGAACCTATACTGCCGATGGATCTAAATACCAATACAATCGCGCTTCTTTTTTTGGGAGACTTAACTATTCTTTAAAAGAGCGTTATCTGTTACAAATGACCATCCGAAAAGACGGTTCATCAAAATTTGGAGAGGCCAGTCGTTGGGGAATATTTCCTTCTGTATCACTAGGATGGAAAATAGAACAGGAAGATTTTTTTCCTAAAAATGGGATTGTTTCAAGCTTAAAATTGCGTGCCAGTTGGGGGCAATTGGGTAACGAAGCCGCCTTGGGATACTATTCTGCAAACACATTAATTAGTACCGGAAATAATTTGGGCTCTGGTTATGTACAAGGAAACGGGAGTAATCCTTGGCCAGGGAGTATGGCAACCACATTAGAAAACAAAACATTGCATTGGGAAACAACCGATTCTAAAAATATTGGTATTGATTTCTCCCTTCGAAAAGGAAAAATTAGCGGTTCGGTAAATTACTATCGCAATGTAACTGATGATTTGCTAATTACAAAAAAACTACCTCCGTCTGCCGGAATAGACAATCCGATTCTTAATGTAGGGAAAATTAGCAATAGCGGATTCGAATTCGAAATTAGCTATCGCGAACAACAAAACGAATTTAAGTACAATATAGGCTTCAATCTCACTACGCTACGTAATAATGTAGAATCCCTTGCCAACGAAGGGCAAACAATTTATGGAGAAGGATTGAAGTTTGGAGACGAACATTTCCCGACCCAAGCACGTGTAGGAAACCCTATTAGTGCTTTTTATGTATACCGAACCGACGGTATTTTTGAATCTATTGAAGAGGTAAATAATCATAAAAGCAACAACGTTTTGTTGCAACCCAATGCCAAACCTGGAGACCTTCGTTTCAAAGATTTGAACGATGATGGTGTTATAGA
>JAYVGE010000284.1:0-3312 GCA_043772515.1 Flavobacterium sp.
CCGTTTTTCTGGCAAGTAAAAACAAAACCAGTAATTGGATATCCGAAAAATCGGTTTATATACCATAAAAGACGATTTAGATTTGCGACCTATTCACCATAAAAAAGACAACACAAGCGTAGCGCATCTGTACTATAAATATTGAATAGTTGTCCATTCAAAAGTTTCATCATTTGAAATAAGTAAAGATTTTGAAATAAAGCGTACAAAATTTAGTGAAGTTATTTTGGTCTTTTTCAAGATGACATCCTTATAAGGAAAGGATGGACGAGCAGGAACCTTGGCTTTAAATAGCTGGCTATTGAAATATTTTTTTAACGAGATTACTTTGCCTCGTTCCTCGCAACTCCTCGCAAGGTAAAAGAGCAAGAAAAAACGAAGTTTACTGAACCCCCTTTGAAAACAGAAACATAGTGAAGTAATTGTATGATTTATTTTAAAAAATGGTGTAAGTAAAAGTTTTGCAATATTTATTCTTTCAAATTGCTCAGTTAATAGTAGATATATCTCCTCATTGACTTTTACTATTTCTATAAAAACTGTAACTTTTTGTTTTTACACAAAAAAAGCCCCGACAGGTTTCAAAAACCTATCGGGGCTAATCTAAGTCACTAAAAAAAGACCACTAAAACTACTTCCCTTTTCTTCTATTACGCTCCGTTTTGAGCATTGACAATTCGCGACTGGTTTGTCCAGCAACAGAAGTATTCTCTTCGGCACGACGAATCAAGTAGGGCATCACATCTTTTACAGGGCCAAAAGGCAAATATTTTGCAATATTATAGCCATTCGAAGCCAAGTTGTAACTAATGTTATCACTCATTCCATATAATTGACCAAACCAAATGCGATCATCATTTGTTTTAATCCCTCTTTGTTGCATCATTTCCATCAAAGTATAGGTGCTCAACTCATTATGTGTTCCAGCAAAAATTGCCATTTTATCTAAATGCTCTACCATATACAGAACTGCTGCATCGTAATTTATATCGGTAGCTTCTTTGCTGGCACAAATAGGAGTTGAATACCCTTTTTCTATTGCGCGAACATTTTCTTTTTCCATGTAAGCACCACGAACTAATTTCATTCCGATATAAAAACCATCTTTTTTAGCTTGCTCATGCAATTTTTTCAAATAATCAAGGCGATCCCAACGGTACATTTGCAGGGTATTAAAAACAATTGCTTTCTCTTTGTTGTATTTTCGCATCATTTCGGTAACCAAATCATCGGCTGCGTCCTGCATCCAGCTTTCTTCTCCATCTATAAGCAAGGCTACATTTTTTTTATGGGCTTCTTTACAAACAAGATCAAAACGAGCTACCACTTTATTCCATTCTGCTTGTTCATCTGCAGTTAAAGTTTGTTTTTCTCCTAATTTTTCGTACAATGCAAAACGACCAAAACCAGTTGGCTTAAAGACCGCAAAAGGAATGGCTAGGCGTTCTTTGGCAAATTCTATTGTTTTTAAGGTCATCTCAAGTGCTGCATCAAACTGCTCTTCTTCTTCTTTTCCTTCAACAGAATAATCCAGAACAGCAGAAACTCCTTTGGTAAACATTTTATCAACCACTGTCAAACAATCTTGCTCATTGACTCCTCCACAAAAATGATCAAAAACAGTCGCTCTAATCAAACCTTCAACCGGAAGATTTGCTTTTAAAGCAAAATTGGTAACTGCTGTTCCAATGCGAACAAGAGGTTGATTGTCAATCATTTTAAAAAGAAAATAAGCTCTATCTAGCTCGGTATCACTTTTTAATGAAAAGGCAACTTGGGTATTGTTGAATAAATCTTTCATGTTTTTTTATTAATTTCTCAAATAACAACGGTTTTTAAGATCAATTGGTAATAAATTATAAAATTAAATGCTTTAATTTATTTATTAATAATTAACTTAACATATTTCGGTAAAGGTAAAAAAAATAATAATTTTGTGAAATACTATTTTACAAATCATTTTATAGTAAAATCAATAACCAACTAAACAATAGCAACATCACCAAAACAACACCTTTTTTCGTCCCAAGAAACATCCTTTCTGTCGATTCAATAGCTTCCCTATATATTGTTTTACTTTTGCTTATTAATTTTTTCCCTTATTTTGATTGTGAGGAAATTATTGCTCCTCAATATCTATATTTATCGGTTTTGAATGGTGTTGTTGGGATTTATTTTTATTTCAATCCAATACTGCTGTATTCCAATAAAATTCTTTCTCTTTTAAAAAAAAGCTACCTATTTAAAGTCTATATTATTTTTATTTTATTTTGTGGATTAGCTGCATTATTAGCTCCGAATAGCTCTCTTTCTATTCTTAGTTTTACTGAAATAATAGTGAGCTTTGGTGTTTTTATCAACCTATTTATTTTACTCCAAAACAGATTGCATATAGGATATAAAATAATCGTAATCATTGGTGTATTCTCCTTTTTGCAATCGGTACAGGCATTGTATTATTTTATAAAAACAATAGAATCCTCTTTGTTAATCGAAGCGTTCGCAAATTTAAAAGGAAATACAGGGAGCATCAATATATTAGCGGCGAGTTTGAGTATCAAAATTCCCTTTGTATTAATTGGGATACTTTATTTTTCAAACTGGAAAAAATACTTTCTCTCATTGACATTGTTCGTAACACTAACCGTAGTTTTTTTGACTGGGGCAAGAACGCCACTTATTGTTTTATGTCTGCTCTTTTTTATCATTTTATTCTACAATTTAAAAACAAATTCAACAACAAAAAAACGTATAATCAATTGTGCAATGCTTCTAGTACCGCTACTATTTTCATTTTTTGTGGTTACTCTTATTTTTCAAAAATATAATATTTCAGATCGATATTCTTCTATTGCAAATAGAATGGCGCAGATTAATCCCGAAGAACAATCGGCAGCTATGCGATTGAATTATTGGGAAAATGTTGTTAAAATGACAAAAAAAAATCCATTTTTCGGAATTGGACTTGGGAATTACCGTGTAGAATCGATCCCTTACGAAAAGTATTCATCAGACGACACTCAGATTTCGATACATGCCCACAATGACTTTTTAGAAATTCTTGCCGAAACAGGAATTTTTAATGGGTTGGTTTACGGCTCCCTTTTTGTTTTTCTTTGTGGTATTAATTTAAAACGAGTACTACAGTCAAAAATACAAAATGAGAAAACAATAGCCATTCTAGCCTTGATGATAACCATTGTTTATGGCATCGATTCCTTATTCAATTTCCCTATGTATCGCCCAACAATACAGATTGTTTTTAGTATATGTTTAGCATTAACAGTTCTCAACACCTCGGTGTCTGAGAAA
>JAYVGE010000285.1:0-3304 GCA_043772515.1 Flavobacterium sp.
ACATTGTAATCGAAACTATGAACTGTACCTTCTAGAGCAGCTAGTACGGGTGTTCCTGCTTTTGTCCATAAATCGAGTCCGATATGTATGTTGCGTTGCGTAGTTTTTACTTCGCCAAAAAGAAAGTTTCTATTGTAGAGATTGCGTTCTTCATTGTAACCGCCATAAGCTACTTTGGCCTTGTTTTCTTGAAGGTGTTTTTTGATGAAATTCTCGAAATTTACAGAATTATGAATAGTAATTACTGATAAATTAATATTAGAAATCGATAAATCTATTGCAATATATTGGCTATAGGGTATCGTACTATTTATAACTTTTATGTCTTTTAGTTTTAAAAACAGATTTTCTAATGTGGTCATAAAGAAGAAAAATAGAGGTTGTTATTTTAATAAAGATAAAAAAAAATCCCAACTTTCTTAAGGTTGGGATTGTTATTGTAGTTAATAAGGGTTTCTTAAAAAATAAATGAGACAAAATATATTCGTTATTTTTAATACAAATGAGGGTGTTTTGAGGGATTGACTTCATTCATCATAGCATAAACCTTTTCAAAAATATCTTCGGTAGAAGGTTTAGAAAAATAGTCACCGTCTGTACCATAAGCTGGTCTGTGTGCTTTGGCAGTCAAGGTTTGCGGTTTGCTATCTAAGTAATTATAGGCATCTTGTTGCTCAATAATTTGTTGCAAAATATAAGCAGAAGCTCCGCCAGGAAGATCCTCGTCTATTACTAACAATCTATTCGTTTTTGTAATACTTTTTACGATATCTTGATTAATGTCAAACGGTAAGAGGGATTGCAAATCGATGATTTCGCAGTCGATCCCAATTTCTAGCAACTCTTTAGAAGCTTGCTCAACGAGTCGAAGTGTTGAACCATAAGAGACAAGTGTGATGTCAGTCCCTTTTTTTAACGTTTCTACAACTCCAATAGGAGTTTTAAATTCACCATAATTCAAAGGCATTTTTTCTTTCAATCGGTAACCATTCAAGCATTCAATAACTAGTGCAGGCTCGTCACATTCTAACAAGGAGTTGTAAAAACCGGCTGCTTGAGTCATGTTTCTAGGTACCAAAACATGTATTCCTCTTATGGCATTGATAATCATTCCCATCGGAGATCCAGAATGCCAAATACCTTCTAATCTGTGTCCACGTGTTCTAATGATAAGTGGTGCTTTTTGTTTTCCCACGGTTCTGTACTGTAAGGTTGCTAAATCATCACTCATAATTTGAATAGCATAAAGTAAATAATCTAAATATTGAATTTCGGCAATTGGTCGTAAACCTCGCAATGCCATTCCTATTCCTTGACCAATTATGGTTGCTTCTCGAATACCGACATCGGCAACACGAAGTTCTCCATATTTTTCTTGCATTCCCTCTAAGCCTTGGTTTACATCGCCTATGTTTCCAGCATCTTCTCCAAAAATTAAGGATGCTGGGTATTTTGTAAAAATGGCATCAAAATTATCGCGAAGAATCATTCGTCCATCGGTATCTTCTTTTGCATTTTCGGAATATTCTGGTAATACTTCTTTTACAGAAAAAACATTCAAATTTGAGTCAGAAAATAAGTGACTGCTAAAATTGGGTTGTGTTTTGTCGATGTAAGCGGTAATCCAGTTGGATAATTCTGTTTTGCCGTTTTCTGATATGAGAAAACGTAATACTTTTCTAGCAGTAACGAGTATTTCTTTTTTTAATGGAGATTTTATATTAGAAAGATCTGTAATATATTTTTGAATCTGATCGTTGTTTTTGCTCGTAGGAGCAATTTTTTCTAACAAAGAAACCAGTTCTTTTTGTTGTACACTAATAGGTTCTATAAAAGCATTCCAAGCTATTTTCTTGGCTTCAAGAACTTCTTTTTTTGCATTAGAATCAATTTCTTCAATTTCTTCTGGAGTGGCAATATTGATGGCGATCATCCATAATTTCATTTGGCGAATACAATCAAAATCTTTTTCCCATGCCAAACGAGCGGCATCTTTGTATCTTTCGTGCGAACCCGAGCTAGAATGTCCTTGTGGTTGTGTTAATTCGTTTACGTGAATGAGTACAGGAACGTGGTTTTCTCTAGCAATTTCGGCTGCTTTTTCATAAGTAGCAATCAAATCGACATAATCCCAACCTTTTACTCTTAGAATTTCGTAACCATTTGCTCCTTCTTCTTGTTGGTATCCTTTTAATATTTCAGATATGTTTTCTTTGGTAGTTTGGTGTCTTGCATGAACCGAAATTCCGTACTCATCATCCCAAACACTCATTACCATAGGTACTTGTAAAACTCCTGCAGCATTTATGGTCTCAAAAAACAGACCTTCAGAAGTGCTTGCGTTTCCGATGGTTCCCCAAGCGATTTCGTTTCCGTTTACCGAAAAATTTTCGGTATTGGGTATGCCAGTTAGTTGTCTGTATATTTTTGATGCTTGTGCGAGTCCTAATAAACGAGGCATTTGCCCAGCAGTTGGAGAAATGTCTGCACTAGAATTTTTTTGTTTGGTTAAGTTTTTCCAACTTCCATCGGCATTCAAGCTATGGGTTGCAAAATGACCTCCCATTTGTCTTCCTCCCGACATAGGATCTTTCTCTATATCGGTATGACCATATAATCCAGCAAAAAACTGTTCAATAGTTAGTTCTCCGATAGCCATCATAAAAGTTTGATCACGATAGTATCCTGAACGAAAATCACCCTCTTTGAATGCTTTGGCCAAAGCGAGTTGAGGAACTTCTTTTCCGTCACCAAAAATTCCAAATTTTGCTTTTCCAGTTAACACTTCTTTACGTCCTAGTAAGCTACATTCTCGGCTTGTTATAGCGATTTTGTAGTCTTTCAATACTTCGGTTTTGAAATCTTCAAATGTCAATGTAGTATTGCTTTTTTCTTTTATCATAATTGAAAGTATAACTTTATGGGACAAATTTACTTAAAAAGTCCCGACTTTCATAATTCAACAAAAAAAATAATTCAATTATTAACAAATTATATCCAGTAATCGACTTGTATTTTTATGGTATGTGTAATTTTAAATTCATTTTACAGAGAATTTTGTATAATTTTATTCTTTTAGATATAATTAAAACCATTTTCTAGTAAAAAGACTGGTTAGTTTACCAGAGTCTAAAGTAATGATAAATCGTATTTTTTCGTTGTATTTGTTTTGGGATATTTCCCAACCGTTGTTGGAGTACAGAGGGAAGTATAATTCAAAATAATCTGTGAGTAAATTCAAGCGTATTCCGCTGTCGTAGACTAGTTTACTAGTGTTTTTTTTGTTTTTAACCAACCCTAAATC
>JAYVGE010000286.1:0-3303 GCA_043772515.1 Flavobacterium sp.
AAAAAATTTATTTTTACCCTGTATTAAAAGGAATGCAAAGATATACAGAATTGTTTAATTTAAAAAACATTACTCAATATTTATTTATTTCGCAGATTCAGCTCCTCAATGCATTTTTTTTATTGCTTTTTTTTTAAAAAAAATACTTGACTCTAATTTTTGTAGAGCGAAAACAATTAACTTAGCTTTTGTATTTACGCAGATACAAAGGTGGTTTCCGAAAAGCCTGCACAAAGCAACGAGTAGGAAAACATAAACTAAATAAATTAAAAATATGAAAAAGTTACAATTACAAAATTTTGGTGTCGTAGAAATGAACACTGAAGAGATGACAAATGTAGATGGGGGAGCAGTATCATTAAAAATTTTAGTTGATCTTGCTTTTGCATGTATGTCAAGCACTGGAATAGATAGTTATACTTGGACTCATAGCGGCGATACTTGGATTGGTGATGGTTGTTCAATGAGTGCATTTGATTAATTATTTTAATTTAAATTAATTAGGCTAATGCTTTTATGCATTAGCCTAATTTTATAAAACCTTGATATATGAATTTAAAAAAAAATGTGTTTCTGTTTTGCTTTCTTTGTTTTTGTTCAACAGTACAATCTCAGGTAATTTCTAAATTAACGAAATTAGAAAAAAAAGAGAAATACAAGCAAATCATGCTAAATTTTGAAGAAAATTTAGCTGTTAATTATGATACGACCCTATTTATTACTGAAAAATATCATCAAGTTGCTTTTTCTACAAAAAAATCAATACTAGAAGAAGGATATGTGGTTGATGCTTATAGAAATGAAAATGAAGCCGTCTTTTTTTCACCTGATTACTATCCCACAAAAGCAACTCTTTATGCTACTAAGAAAAATGTTGGAGATATGTTTTTATTTGGAGAAAATGCTACAGATAGACCAAGAACGAATGAATATAAAAGTATTTATGGACGTAGAGTCAAATCGTTTGATTTTAGTAAATCTTTAGCTAATAAAGCATATTTACGTTGTTTTGGAAATGCAAAAGGAAATTACAAAACTGATACTTTAGTGTCTAATATCAATTTTCAAGACAGTATAGTAAATGAAAAGAGAATGATTTTTTTTGAGGTAAACCATGAAATAAAATTTACATTTTTAGGAGAACCGAATAATTCGGGAAGTATGGAATGTGGAGAAAGAATCATCATACAAAACAAACAAACAAAATTTTTAATTGATCCAGTTAGCTTCGCCATTCTTTATGATGAACATAAGATACAAGAAAAAGAAAAGGCGACAGGTGTTAATTATGTAAGGTTTAGCAAATGTATTTATGATAAAATAGGAGAAAAGTATTTTTTAAGCGATTTGGTTTATTATGCTCCGAGAGCATTTACTTACGACGCTTGCTATCCCTATTCTGAAAAAATGTACACTTACATTCATTCAAGAAAAACGCCTATTGATGAAGATAAATTTGACCTAGAAACAAAAGATTTAACAAAAATGAATCCTAAATTTACGTGGTTAGATATTATAGAGAAAAGCGAAACCATTGCATCCCCAACAAAAGAAATGGAGCAATGTTTGACCGAAGCTCTGGCGTTGAAAAAATGGTTAGATAATTAATTTTTATTTACTCCGCCATATTTACTTTGTTTCGAACAAGAAAAGAGATACTTAATCCTTTTCGACTTGACAAAGGTAGAAAATCAGACAGCTCCAAAATTTCAATTTAATACTAAAGTTAAAGCCCACGCATCTTCAATGCTAAGTCAAAAAACTGCATTCTTTAATCCATCATCCCTTTTTAGGCTAGGTCAAATCTTTTGTTTCATTTACTAATTGAACTTACCCACTGTTGCATCTTCAATTTAACCCGCCAATTATTAAGTTTTTTTATACATTTACAATCTATATTTTTAACATAAAATGAGAGCATTAGTTATTTCAGGTGGTGGTAGCAAAGGAGCTTTTGCGGGCGGTGTGGCACAATACTTAATTCAAGAAAAAAAAAACAATTATGATATTTTCGTAGGCACTTCAACTGGTAGCCTGCTCATCCCTCATTTGGCATTGGGCAACATTGAAAAAATAAAAGCCATTTACAACAATACTACAATGGAGAAAATTTTTAATGTTAATCCATTTATTATCAAGAAAAAAAATAATAAAACAAGTATTAAAGTCAATCACATTAACGTAATTATTCAATTTTTCAAAGGTCAACTTACTTTTGGCGAAAGCCATAATCTACGGAAATCTATTTCACAGGAGTTTTCTGAAAAAGAATTTGAGGAACTGAAATTTTCAAATAAAGATGTGGTAATAACCGTAACCAACTTAAGCGATGACGAGGTAGAATATAAATCTATCAAAGATTTTAATTATTCTGAATTTTGCGATTGGATTTGGATTTCATGCAATTACGTACCTTTTATGAGCTTAATAACCAAAAATGGCGCCAAATATGGCGATGGAGGGTTCTCGAATGTGGTACCTATTCGCAAAGCTATTCATTTAGGTGCTACAGAAATTGATGTGATAATATTAGATTCTGAAAAAGAAAAAAGAAATAACGTCATCGGGAAAAATGCTTTTTCACTAATGATGTCTTTGTTTTCTACTTTGCTTACCCAAATAGAAAAAAATGATATTGTAATAGGTAAATTGGCCTCAAAAAACAAAAATGTAAAGCTAAATTTATTCTACACACCTACTACCCTAACCGACAATCCTCTCGTATTCGATAAAGAACAAATGCAACAATGGTGGCAACAAGGTTTTGAATATGCGAAAGAAAAAATAAGTTTAGGCGATGAAGAAGTGGATTAGCTAAGCCATAAAAAAGGGCGCTATTAAAGCGCCCTTTTTATTATTATTGAAAAATCAAGTTCTTATAAACTAAGATCTACGTCTTCTTTCTCCGCCTCCACTACTTCTATCTTCACGGCTACGACCTGAAAAATCTTTGAATCCGCCTCCGCTATTTCCACCTTCACGTCTTCCGCTTCCGCCACCATTTCCACCGCTACTTTTTCTATCGTTGCTTCTACCGCCACCGCCATAAGAACTTCCGCCTCTAGAGCCACCACCGAAACTACGGCTTCTGCCACCACCGCCACCACCTTCTCTGCGATTGCTTTCACCTTCTCCACTTTTTTCGATTTTAACGCTACGGTTGTTAAACTGTACGTCTTTAAAATTGGTTAATAAAGATTCGGCCACTTCATTTTCTACATCAAAAAATGAGAAAACACCTTTTAAATCTATTTTACCTATGTTTTTTCCGCTAATTTTACCGTTATTACATACAAATGAAAG
>JAYVGE010000287.1:0-8098 GCA_043772515.1 Flavobacterium sp.
CAAAAAACCAATATTTCCTATTGGCAAGTTGGCGATAGTGTAAATCTGGAACGCGCCATGAAGCTTGGCGATCGATTAGACGGGCATATTGTACAAGGACATGTAGATCAAATTGGAACATGTATTGATATAAAGGAAGCAGATGGCAGCTGGAACTACACTTTTGAATACGATCAAACATTAAACAACATCACTATCGAAAAAGGCTCGATTACCGTAAATGGAGTGAGTTTGACAGTTGTTGCTTCTAAGAAAAACCAATTTAGCGTAGCTATTATACCCTATACCTACGACCATACCAACTTTCAAAATTTTAAAGTAGGAACAATAATTAATCTCGAATTTGATGTTATTGGTAAATATGTCGCTCGACTGTATTCGAAATAAAAAACCAAAAGACTACTTTTAGGCAGAAGTCTTTTGGTTTAATTTATATCTATACACACGGTATAACCCATAAAGCACCGCTACTATAATAAGGGTGTATATTTCTTGATTTATAGGCACTGGATCGGCTCCCCCTGGTGGTGGAGGTGGTCCTGCAAACACGTTTAAACTACTCAAAAGGAGTAAGGCAATACCAAAAAACGTACGTAAACGTGTCCTCATAATTCAAATTATTTTTACAAAAGTAACAAATCAATTGATAATAGAAAAAAAAAGTTAAAATTAATAAAAAATTATAATGATTTTATAAATGATCCTATAAGAAACCTATGATCTTATGTTGATTTTGCATAAAATAAAAAAGCCTTTACATCACTGTAAAGGCTTGATTTTAAAAGTGGTCCCACCTGGGCTCGAACCAGGGACCACCTGATTATGAGTCAGGTGCTCTAACCAGCTGAGCTATAGGACCGGTTAAGAAGTTGCAATATTACTACTATTTTTCATTGCTACCAAATATTTTAGGCTTCTATTTTGAGATAAATTCAATTATTGATTTTTTATAAATTAAATCGTCTGATTGCCAGTATTCTATCTCCATATATATTTTTAGCAAAAACTATATTATTTCCTGACACAATTCTATCAGAACTCCATTGGTACTTTTAGGATGCAGAAAAGCAACTAGTTTATTATCTGCACCTTTTTTTGGAATTTCATTTAAGACAATAAATCCCTCCTGTTTAAGGCGCTCGATTTCTTGTACAATATCGGTTACCTCAAAAGCGATATGATGAATCCCCTCTCCTTTTTTCTCAATAAATTTAGCAATAGGACTGTCGGAGTTTGTCGCTTCTAAAAGTTCTATTTTATTAGGCCCGTTCAAAAAAAAGGATGTTTTTACTCCTTCACTCATTACTTCTTCTTGTTTATAGGCGGGAGCCCCAAAGAGTTTTTCGAAAATACTATTTGAAACCTCTAAGTCTTTTACAGCAATACCGATGTGTTCTATTTTGTTCATTTTTTTTGTATTAAAGTACACCCTGATCTTCTAAATAAAAAATAATTGACTCTGTCTTGTAGCGCTGATAAAATAAGGTGTGTGTGTTTTAAGAAAAACGCTTTTAAGATTATCACACAGAGATTCGCTGAGTTCACGCAAAGATTGTATTGTTTTTTTTTGTGAATCTTTGCGAAATAGTTTAGAGCATTTACCTTATGTCATTATTTTACACCATTATAACAAAGGTAAAATTACGAGAAATAATTGCAATTACAAGAGTTACCCTTAACTCTTGTAATTGCAAAGTTATAAATTTCAAAAGAACATAGCTTACATCGCAACTCAACTAACGAAAACAGGCTCTAGAAATCGATACAGACTCAAAAAATATCAGTAGAATTAAAAAAAAACACCTACAAATTGCTTTGTAAGTGCTTTTTTTTAAATGGTGGAGAAGATGGGGCTCGAACCCACGACCTCTTGACTGCCAGTCAAGCACTCTAGCCAACTGAGCTACATCCCCAAGATTATGGCGCAAATATAACATAATTATAGCATAAAGCAAGTTTTAGAAAAAAAAGTATTCGATATCTATTGCTAAATAAGAGCCTACTTCTTATTGCTTTATTTAACTTTACAACAAAATAACGACTATGCTAACACCTGATAAAAACGGAACTCTCCTTACAATTATAGAAAACAAAATAGCAACGATTACCTTCGGTCATCCTGCAAGTAATTCTTTTCCGCAAACATTGCTCGATCAATTAACCAATGAATTCGAGACCTTGAGTTACAATAATTCGATATCTATTATTGTTATAAAAAGCGAAGGAAAGGGTGCTTTTTGCGCTGGCGCTTCTTTTGACGAACTTTTGGCAGTTTCTAATCTCGATGAAGGAACCCGCTTTTTTTCTGGTTTTGCCAACCTTATCAATGCTATGCGTAAGTGTTCGAAAATAATCGTCGGTCGCATTCATGGCAAAGTCGTTGGTGGCGGAGTCGGTATTGCCGCAGCATGCGACTATGCCCTAGCAACCCAAGAAAGTGCAATCAAATTATCGGAATTAGCCATTGGTATTGGTCCTTTTGTAATAGAACCTGCCGTAAGCAGAAAGATTGGCAAGATCGCACTATCTGAAATAACCTTGACCGCTCACGAATGGAAATCTGCCGATTGGGCCAATCAAAAAGGACTCTACGCCAAAGTACTAGAAAACCAAGCCGAATTAGATCTAGAAATAACAACCCTTACCAACCGACTGGCGAGTTATAATCCCGAAGCACTAACCGAAATGAAAAAAGTGTTCTGGGAAGGCACAGAACATTGGGACAAATTATTAAACAAACGTGCCGCCATTTCTGGCAAACTCGTTTTGTCTGATTACACTAGAAAGGCTTTAATAAAATAAAACAAATAATTCCTTGAAAAAAAACCTTCTTTTTGCTACTTTGCTTTTCTTCTTTTTTTCTTGCCAACAACAAGAAAAACCAATGGTGTCTTTCTATTATTGGAAAACAATTTTCAGGCTTTCTCCTAAAGAAAAAAACACTTTATCAGAAAATAATGTTCAGAAATTATACCTCCGCTATTGCGATATCGATTTGACATTCAGAACACAAGAGCCATTTCCTAGAAGTCCAATTCATTTTGAAACCAGTACCAAACCATTCGAGATTGTTCCTGTAATTTACATTAAAAACAATGTAATCCTAAAAAAAAATATCGATATTCCCAATTTGGCACAGAAAATCAATGGTTTCATTACACAAATCAACTCCAAAAATAGAATTTCTATACAAGAGATTCAAATCGATTGCGACTGGACATTAGCCAGCAAGAACAATTATCTTGCTTTTATTGATTGTTTAAAAAAAATATCGGGCAAAAAACTATCGGCAACCATACGCTTGCATCAGATAAAATATTTCGAAAAGACTAAAATTCCCAACGTAAGCCGTGGCGTACTTATGTATTACAATATGGGCAAAATCGCAACAGATTCTCTTAATTCTATATACGACAGAAAGATAGCGCAGCGGTATTTGCCGAGTTTAAAAAAATATCCTTTGCCTTTGGCTATTGCCTTACCTCTTTATTCGTGGGCAATACACATTCGAGAAGGAGAAATAATTGGACTTCGGAACAAAATAAACATTCAAAATTTAAAAAAAGACACTAATTTCGTATTCATAAACAAAAACAGATACCAAGTTTCAAACTCGAATTACAAAAACGGAGTATTTTATAAACAAAATGATATCTTAAAAATAGAAGCTATCAGTGCTCCAGATTTAGAAGAAATGGCATGCGATTTAGAAGAAAATAGCGCAAGTACTCCCAAAGAAATTATTTTTTACGATTTAGACGAATTCAACATAAAAAACTATGAAAAAGACATTTTTAAAAAAATTACTACTTGCTTTTAGCATAGCAATCCTTTTGGTTTACGGCGCAATTTATGCTTGTGCCGGAGGAGACGACTGGGGCTGGTCATTCGATTCTAATTTTACACCCGAAACTTTTGTAGACAAATCCTATTCTCCCCTTTTCTTATCTTCCGATTTTTTTTATAATTATTCCGACAATGAACACAACACGAGATTCAATGACGAGATGGTTGTTGATTGGTCAAATCACCTAAAAGAAGGTGCCGCTAAGGAAGCCGTAAAATTCTTTCTTGTCGATTCGAGTGCCAAAGACGTAGCCAAATTATATGTTTTTTACAAGACCAAAAAAAACAATCCGACATCGATCAAATGGGCCAAGAAAATAAAACTGACAGACTACAAAGTAAAGCAATTTGTAGAGTTCTTGCATTACTCGCAACAAATTGAGATTTCCTCGGTAAACAGCTTTAATTACTGGGATTATGATGCCGTAAAAACAAATACTTTTAAAGATTTGAAGTGGATAAAAACCATCGAAACCAAATACAATACAGCAACCGATCCTTTTATGAAAAACCGGTATTGGTTTCAGATCATCAAAGCTTATTTTTATAGCACTAGCCAACAAAGTGCCATTGCTTTTTTTGACAAAACCCAAGCAACAGCACCCAAAAACACCTTGTACTACAGAGCGGTTGCTTATATTGCAGGGATAGAAAATAAACAAAAAAAATACGCTCATTCTAATTACCTCTACAGTCAGGTTTTTGACAAATGTGAGCCATTACGAGTCGTAGCCGCCTATAGCTTTCATCCCAAAGAACAGAAAGATTGGATTCAAGCCTTGTCTATGGCAAAAAACAATGACGAAACCGCCGCTCTTTGGGCTATTCAGGGTTATTATGGCGATGAAGAAAAAGCAATCGAAGCCATTTACAAAGTAAAACCTCAAAGCCAACATCTAGATTTTTTGCTAACTCGATTAATAAACAATCAGGAGCTCAAAATAAGTAAATCTTTTGAAAACAAAACCGTTCAAGACAACAAAAAAGGCACCAAAGATAGCCTCTCCAAAAAAACAATCGAAACGGTTACCCGAATTGCACAAGCCGAAAAGACCGCTAAACCCTATTTGTGGAATCTTGCCGCTGGATACCTAGAAACGTTGAACAACAATTTTGACAAAGCCGACAAAAATTTTGACAAAGCCGAGAGCAAAATGCCAAAAACAACCTTGGCAATTGCGCAAATTAGATTGCTTCGATTTGTGAATAATTTGAGCAAAATAGACGAATTGACTCCTAGCAGCGAAAAAACAATCCTAAAAGATTTAGCATGGTTGTACCAAGAACTACCCAAACAAAACATTGCTGATTTTCGTTATGAAAACGCTTCGCAATGGAGTAAAAATTACTTGTCGGCGATTTATAAAACCAAAAAAAACAATGTAATGTCTGAATTATTTGTTCGAAATAGCGACTTCTATAACAATGAGAAAGACTTACAGACAATGAAAACTTTTTTGGAAAAACCTAATAAAACCGATCTCGAAAAAATAGCTACAAACTTATATAGTGTCAATCTTGGAGACATCAATAAGTACCAAGCAGTACTAGCAATTTATGCCAATAAAACAGTCGAAGCCATTGCTTTTATGGAGCAATCAGGCTCTGCAAATTTTGAATTTTTAGGAAATCCGTTTAACGGCAACATCAAAGATTGCCATGATTGTGAGCATGTAGCGTATCAAAAAAAGAAATATTCGGAACTAGAATTCCTCACTACCATCAAAACAATGCAAGACCATGTGAGCCAAAAGAAAGACGTGTTTACCAATGCCTTATTATTAGGAAATGCTTTTTACAATATTACCCATTTTGGAAACGGAAGAACTTTTTACGAAGGCAACATCATAGGAGCAGCTTCTAGTCCGTATTACTTTAAAACAGTTACTAAAAATAGAATCACCAATTGTGCATTACCAAAATTTTACTACCAAAAAGCGCTAGAAAATGCAAGTACCAAAGAGCAAAAAGCCAAATGCATCTATCTGTTAGCCAAATGTGAACGCAACGAATATTACAATCAGAAATACAATTCGGTTGCTAATTATTGGGAAATAGAAGATGATAAAATTAATTTCTTGGCTTGGGACAATTTCAAAACCTTAAAAAAAGACTACGCAGACACGGATTATTATAAAGAAATATTGGCAGAATGCGGGTATTTTAAAACCTATATCGGTCAATAATAATGTTGTTTGTCTGTTCCGGTACAATTGGGATTAAGTTAAGAGATTTAAGAATGAAGATTAACGATTTTTGATCTAGCAAGGTGTATCTAATAGTATTGATTTTTAGCGATTTGTATTCTATTTTTTATATCAAAAACCTAATGCGCCATTGCCATACAAACGATACTTATTTTTGCACCCGGAATTTTCAATAAAGCGCATGAGCAAGCTTCGAGTGTTGCGCCAGTTGTAATCACATCATCGATAAGCAAGAAATGTTTATTATGGTAGTGCTCATCAAAAGTAACATCAAAAACAGTATCGATTCCTTCGGCTCTGTCCAGAATATTTTTTTTCGATTGGGTTTTAGAAAACACCTTTCGAGAGAGAAGTGTTGTGTCGTAAGGAATCTTCAAACTTTGAGACAATGCCTCTCCAAAAGTAGCTACCTGATTGTAGCCCCTTGTTTTTAATCGTTTTTTATGTAGCGGAACGGGGATAATTACAGCTACATCTTTTAAAGCATCACAATTTTTCAAATCCTCTGCATACCATCTACCCAAAGCAGTACCGATTTCCTGATGTCCTCTGTATTTAAGATTATGAATTAACTCTTGCACGATTCCTTTTTTATGAAAATAAAACAAAGCCGAAGCATATTCGACAGGAATACGTCCGTAAAATTTTTTGGTCGCCTCATTTTCTGGGTTCGAATGCTGGTTGGTCAATGGTGCTTCGTGTCGACAAACCGTACAAATTACGTTTTCGTCTGCCAGTAAAAAAGCCTTACATCCTACGCAAACCTTCGGAAAAAATAAATTTATCAAGGAATTAAGCATCTATTTTTTGATTTATTCATAAAAATAGGAAAAT
The DNA here is from genome assembly GCA_043772515.1 of Flavobacterium sp. Classification (GTDB taxonomy): domain Bacteria; phylum Bacteroidota; class Bacteroidia; order Flavobacteriales; family Flavobacteriaceae; genus Flavobacterium. Next base: position 6,888 of record JAYVGE010000287.1, read on the forward strand.
CAATGCTCCAAACTTCACTTTTTTTCTTTTTTTAATTTCCCTTTTTATATTTTTGTGCTATGGCAAAACAAGAAGATTTATTTAAGAGTGTAGTTTCGCATGCAAAAGAGTACGGATTTATTTTTCCGTCAAGCGAAATTTACGATGGTTTGAGTGCAGTTTATGATTACGCACAAAACGGAGTAGAGTTAAAAAAGAACATCCGCGAATATTGGTGGAAATCGATGGTGCAGATGAATGACAATATTGTGGGTCTAGACGCATCGATATTGATGCATCCGACAACTTGGAAAGCATCGGGACACGTAGATGCCTTTAACGACCCATTGATAGACAACAAAGATTCAAAAAGAAGATACAGAGCCGATGTTTTGATTGAAGATTATGCAGAAAAGCTAAATCAAAAAGCAATCAAGGAAATCGAAAAAGCCAGAACTCGTTTTGGAGAAGCGTTCAACGAACAAGAATTTGTAATTACAAATACTAGAGTTATTGAATACAAAGCCAAAGAAAGAGAAATTCTAGAAAGAATGGCTCGTTCACTAGGTAATGAAGATTTAGAAGATGTAAAACTTTTAATCGAAGAATTAGAAATTGCCTGCCCAGAATCGGGTTCTAGAAACTGGACCGAAGTACGTCAATTCAACTTAATGTTTGGTACCAAATTAGGAGCATCGGCAGATTCGGCAATGGATTTGTATTTGCGTCCAGAAACGGCACAAGGTATTTTCGTCAATTTCTTGAATGTACAAAAATCAGGACGAATGAAAGTTCCTTTTGGAATTGCCCAAACGGGAAAAGCATTCAGAAACGAAATCGTTGCACGACAATTCATCTTCCGTATGCGGGAATTCGAACAAATGGAAATGCAATTTTTTGTACGTCCAGGCGACGAAATGCAATGGTACGAACACTGGAAAACCACTCGTCTCAACTGGCATTTATCACTTGGTTTAGGCAAGGAAAATTACCGTTTTCACGACCACGAAAAATTAGCGCATTATGCCAATGCCGCTGCCGATATTGAGTTTAATTTTCCTTTTGGATTCAAAGAATTAGAAGGAATTCACTCTCGAACCGACTTCGATTTAAAAGCTCACGAACAACATTCGGGTAGAAAATTACAGTATTTTGATGCCGAATTAAATCAAAATTACGTTCCGTATGTGGTAGAAACTTCGGTAGGATTGGATAGAATGTTCTTAGCTGTT
>JAYVGE010000288.1:0-3283 GCA_043772515.1 Flavobacterium sp.
AGAAATTATTAGTACTATTAACAAAGAACTTCAAGAATAAAAACGACACAACTGTAGAAAATTATTGCAAAGAAAAACAACTACCGACAAAAGGAAAATTATAATAAATAACCTATTAATCTTTCCTAGGTTTTAACAACTTGCTCCTTTGCGGTAAAAAAACAAAATAAACACCGCAATTTTGCAGTAAATAAATCATACACTTCAATTCAAAGAATCTGTTTAGAAACCCGAAAACCATAGATTGATGGTTTATAACGATCAATATTTGTTTCAATGGCATGTAAATCGTAATATTGCTCGAAATGAGAAACTCACTTCCGAGCAAAAAGTTCCAGTAGGCTATTTTACATTTCATATGAAAATTGTTTTTTTGTTAATCAAAAAATTAACAAGTTTGAAAGACGTAACAGAAGATATGAAAATACCAATCGGTATCATGGTAACACTAACAGATGGTAAAAAACTTTTATTATCAAAAGAAGAAGGCGCACGAGTAGTAGTAATAACAATGGCAAAATAAATAAAACAAAAATTAACTTAAATTAAACAAATGAACAATCACCCAATTTTTTCAGAACATCCTTGGTTAGTAATCACTTTTGCAATCGCAGTTTTCATAATGTTAATTCTTGATTTAGGAGTTTTTAATAAAAAAAGCCATGAAGTATCTAATAAAGAAGCTATAATTTGGTCTTCGGTATGGATTACTTTGGCAATGGTATTTAGCGCATTGGTTTATAATCTTGCTGGTCCTGCCAAATTTTACGAATTCCAATCTGCTTATTGGATCGAGAAAGCCCTTTCTGTAGATAATCTTTTTGTGTTTATTCTGGTTTTCAAATTCTTTGATGTAGCCAATACAAACAAGCACAAAGTACTGTTTTGGGGAATCATCGGAGCGTTGGTATTAAGAGCAATTTTTATTTTTTCGGGGGCTTTCTTAATCGAATTGACGTATTTGAATAAACTTTTAAGTTTGGCGGGTATTGCTGGATTTAAGTATGACATCAACTTAATCATGACTGCTTTTGGTTTATTTTTAGTTTATGCGGGAATAAAATCGTGGTCTTCTGGTGATGAAGATGATAACGAAGATTATAATAATACTAGAGGAGCCAGATTAATCCGACGTTTTTTTAGTGTAAGTGATAAATATGTTGGTGATCAATTTTTTACTATCGAAAATGGTAAAAAATTAGCAACTCCGTTATTAGTAGTAGTAGCCGTAATTGAGTTTACCGATTTACTGTTTGCTGTAGATTCAATACCTGCAATTTTTGCTATTTCGAATGATCCCTTTATACTTTACACCTCAAATATCTTTGCGATCTTAGGATTGAGAGCGTTATTTTTCTTACTTGACAATTTCATTCACTTATTTAGTAAATTACAATATGGTTTAGCAATAATCCTGTCCTTTATCGGAATCAAAATGATTATATCGCCTTTTTATCATATAGAATCCATGTACTCCTTAATTGTAATTGGTGGGGTTTTATTACTATCTGTAATACTATCAATTATGCTACCCGAAGCAGCAGAAGAATAAAATAGATAGTCTCGACTGGACAAGATTTATGATAACTCTATATTTCTTAAACCAACAATATTAAAATAGAATTTGCAAAAAACAGTAGTAAGAACTCTTTTACTACTGCTTTTTTGTGTTATAAATTTCCTCTCACTAGAATAATTTCATTTTATAAAACTCCAATACGTTGAAAAGAAACTCTAGACTATCCGTGTAAGAGTTTGTAAAAAAACAACTAATACATTTTGTCTTGTTATTTCGCCAATTCTGTACCATTTATTTCTTAACAGTCCCTAATTCTACATTTTGTTGAATTTCCTTCAACCTAATGCTTTTGCAACAAAAACATGTACAAAAACATTTTTGGCTAGCATTCAAAACCTACATTACCATTATTTTAACATTATTTCATGAGATTAGTGCCGATGTTTTCTTTATTTTTGATAGAAATATCTTAACTAAATGAAAAAAACTATTTTGACAACCTTTGTATTACTCGGTTTTACAATTGTTAGCGCACAAACTATAACAGAAAAAAAGAAAGACACACAAGGCTACACTTATGAGACTGTTACAAATGACAAAACTGGAGTTCGAGTATACACCCTTAAAAATGGCTTGAAGGTGTATTTGGCACAGAACCGAGACGAACCTAGAATTCAGACATACATTCCAGTAAGAACGGGTTCTAATAATGATCCTGCAGACAATACTGGTCTAGCACATTATCTGGAGCACATGGTATTTAAAGGAACTAGTAAAATTGGAACAAAAAATTGGGAAACCGAAAAAAAATTAATTGCCCAAATTTCTGATTTGTACGAACAACACAAATCAGAAAGTGACCCCGAAAAGAAAAAAGCAATTTATAAACAAATTGATCAGGTATCACAAGAAGCTTCAAAGCATTCTGTTGCCAATGAATATGATAAATTAATTTCTTCATTAGGGGCCAAAGGAACTAACGCACATACTTGGTTGAACGAAACGGTATACAAAAACAATATTCCTGCAAACGAATTAGAAAAATGGATGCTTGTTGAAAAAGAACGTTTCTCTGAACTGGTATTACGTCTTTTTCATACAGAATTAGAAGCCGTTTACGAAGAATTTAACCGAGCGCAAGATAACGACGGTCGTTTGGTAAACTACGAATTGATGAATGCCTTGTTTCCGACTACTCCTTACGGGCAACAAACTACTATTGGAAAATCGGAACACTTAAAAAATCCATCAATGGTTGCCATTCATAATTATTTCAACACCTATTATGTTCCTAATAATATGGCGGTAGTTCTTGTTGGTGATTTAGATTTTGACAAAACCATAAAAATGGTCGATACTCATTTTGGTTCGTTCCAATATAAAGAGCTTCCACATCTTCCTATAGTCCAAGAAAAACCAATGACTTCAATTGTTCAAAGGGAAGTAAAAAGTCCTACAGCCGAACGATTAATGATGGCTTGGAGAACTTCGGGAGCAGGGACAAAAGAAGCTTTACTCTCCGAAATAACCTCTAATATTTTATCCAATTCGGGAGATGTTGGTTTAATAGACATAGATATCAATCAAAAACAATTGGCACTAAGTGCAGGAGCTTTTGCTACAACTTTTAATGATTATGGATACCAAGGATTATCGCTATCGGTAAAAGAAGGGCAAACTTTAGAAGAAGGAGAGAAAATGTTGTTGACAGAAATAGACAAAATCAAGAATGGAAACTTCGATGAATGGATGATTCAAGCTATT
>JAYVGE010000289.1:0-3263 GCA_043772515.1 Flavobacterium sp.
GACGCGCTGAAGATTTTTGCGGATCATATAACTGCAACTCGGCTCTGGCTTGAACCCATGTACTTTTTCGTGTATTTTTTGGGCTAGTTCCCAAATAGACCAGACGCCATCCTTTTGCGATTGTGGAGCTTGCATAGAGGAATTATTCAGTTTTACATTAGCCAACGTAATTTTCACCGAAGCCTTAGCCATTTGGCGAATTCTTACCGTTTGAAATCGGTCAACTCCTGCATTCGTATAATCGATATTATTGATGTCTATTAAGCAACACGGCCACTGCACTGGCATGTTGGTACTGTAATAGTCTAGTTGCCCCCAATCTTCGTCAATGTAACGCAGTTCGGTTACTTCTGCTAATCTGTTTTGTATGTTTTGCAATATGAGTTTCATAGTCTATGCTTTAAAATTATATTGTTTATTTCGGATACGTTTTTGTTGACAGCTCGAATAACAATTCCTCTGACAATTGGATGGCTTCCTATGAATTGTCGTTTTTGAATTTTCATTGTTGCGCCTGTTTTCTGCAATGCCAATGCTTTCCATTGTTCGGCTTCTGTGGATAGTTTTCTATTCCGTTCCGTGTTTCTTGTCTGAACGGTACCCGAACGGTCTCTTTTCATTGTTACTGCCCCATCACTTTTGTAAAACATAGCCCAAAAGAAACGTTTCATCTTGTCGGTTACAATTACTTTACCACCCTGATTGTGTAAATTGGCATAGGGCAAAGAGCTCTTCCAAACTATTTGATTGCTTTGTATGTTCGATTGAAGAGAACGCCTCAAAGCTCCCGTGCGCATCATAAGGGAACCCCTGCGATTTTGCATTTTACTAGTGGGCCACTTTTGGTTAAAAAAGGCTTTTCGCTCAAAATTTCGGTCAAAATGTTGCGTTGCATCCACCTTTACATCCTGAAGAACTTGTTTTAAAAAATTATTAGTGCTCATTATTTTGAATTGTTAATTGATTGAATAGCTTCTTTTGCTCCCACCACTTTGGTATAACTATTACTCGGTGGCATTAATTTTTTGTCAATACCCGGATTAAAACGAAACATTTCGAGCGTGTTATTACCGTTTTTACCAATGGTAGTTGTTGCTTTTTCTCCTTGAGCAATAGCCGTTTTACTATTGCTTTTTTCGTTTTTAGAGGCTAGAACTTCTACCACATGACAGCGACAACGCCAGCCGTTTGGCGGGTAGAAATAGTGCCAAAAAGGGTCGTCTTTTGGCAGCACAATACCATTGAGAGCGGCGTGGCTATCTCGTACACGGTCATCGCCTGCCGTTCGGTATTCTAAATAATAACGTTCGGTATCGTCACTATATCCCGACCAGTTGGTGGCGCTTTGTGCCGATTGAGTTGCAAACAAATATTCGGCTTCTAAATAGTTGGTATTATAGGTACTATTTAGTTTTAAAATATGTTGTTCAAACTCGTAGTACGGTCGCACTTCTCCTTTTTCGTTTTTCAAGTAACTGCGAGCTTCGGTTAATTGCGCATGCACTTTGAGTCCACTAAAAACAAAAGCGTCCTTGTCTAGGTAGTCTTTGAGTTCCTGCGGCACTTCATGGTCAATCGCACTTTGCAAAACCTCAGTAGTTGCATTGATTAAATCCTTGTATTCCGAGATTTTGCCTAAATCTTTGGGGTTGTATTTTCCCTCTTTATGTAATCGTTTAAACGCTTTTTTAGCGATATTTAAAACATCTTTAAATTTTTCATTATCTGCCAATGAGAGATTTAAAATTTTACATTTTTTGCAATCACAAGGCTTGTAATCTTCTGCTAGTTTTTTATGGAATGCCCCAAAATAGTCTTTGGGGCTTAATCGAAAAAATCGGCTTCGAGGTTTAATTTTTGTTTAGTAGCAGGTTCAGTAGTTACTTTTTCCATCACTTCAATTCCAAACTTTTTAAAAATAAATTCCGTCGGAACGGTATAATTATTTAATAACTTTTGTGTCATATCAAAAAGTTGCTTGGTGTCTTCCTGTGGGTCGAATTCAAAGAATAATTCTCCTTTTAGAAAGCCAATATTCAATAATGCTGGAACAATGGTATTGTTCCAATATTGCTCTACTTGCTCCATGTCTGCCAGCACCAATTGCCAAAGCATCTCCTGTGAACTTTGTTCTTTACTCCGATTACCATTTTTTGTATCCTGACCAATAACCGCTCCCGAAACCAGCATAGAAAGTTCATTGTTAGACAAGTTAATCAGGTTATTATATACATCCCCATTTGTTGCTACTCCTGTAGCCCATTCGAATTTTTCGGATTGATCTATAATAAACCACGCGGCCGAACCCATGTCTTTCATCATTTGTTCGCCACGACGTAACATATTTGAGTCCTGCGTATTTGTTTTTAAAACCCTTGGCGGAATTCCGTAAATCTCGCAAAGCTCACTCCAACAGGATTGCGCAAAACGTTTGAAAAGTACATGGCTAACGGCTTTGTTTAACATTCCTAATTCGGTTGAGTTAAACTCTAAAATCCATGTGCCAAATTCGGGCATCTGTCGGTAAGCAATAGTATCATCTTTGGAGTAGTCTTTGTAAAACACTCCTTTTTGAGGTACGCAATTGGCACGTGGCAAAGTGGTAACATTTGGTTTTAATTGCCCTTTGGTGTCTTTGGATAGCCCAAGTTCTACCAACGAATAACCATAATAAAGACTGTCGAGAACCGCCATCGTTAACTGGCGATAAATAGGACTGTTTTTCAGCATTCGGGTTTGCTCCTCATCGGTTTCGCCTTTCGCATTTTTCAAAGAGAAAGAAGATGTAAACAATTGTTGTTTCCTGTTTTGAATTTGCGAAGACAAAAGCGCATCATTGCTTATCTCATCATAAAGCAATTGCAGTTTAAAGTTTTTTGGTTCATCACTTTGCGCCAATCGCAAAGCCTGATTCCAACTTTGTATGTCTTGACGGGTTCGGCTTATAGCTTTGCTGTCATAAGGCAAAAACCGTTTTACAGGCTCACTTTTGGTTGCGCTTGCAGCTAATGTTAAATTTCTTCTTTTGCTATATTTATTCATCATCAATTTTATTTATTTAATTCTTGTAGCTGAGCTTGTCGATAATTCGGCAAGCTCATTAACCTAGGAGTAGCTGAGCCTGTCGAAGCCGGTAGCTGAGCTTGTCGAAGCTATTCGTGGTTAAATTTGGTTCTGCTTCCAAAACGGAAGGGTTGTTCAGGGTTCTTCGATTCTTCTAGTATTGGAAGGTTTAGCGTTAATTCTCCTTTGGCTATTCGTTT
>JAYVGE010000290.1:0-3263 GCA_043772515.1 Flavobacterium sp.
GTACATCTCTAACGATGCTAGAGCTGATGTAAGAAGTTTTTGCGGCTGTTAGTAAAAAGACGGTTTCTATTTTAGACAAACGTCTGTTAGTGTGTGCGATGGCTTTTTCGAATTCGAAATCGGCGGGGTTGCGCAAGCCTCTCAAAATGAAATTGGCATTCAATTTATGGCACAAGTCAATAGTTAATCCTTCGTAGGTTATGACAGAAACCTTTGGCTGGTTTTTGAAAGTTTCTTCGATAAACCGTTTTCTTTCTTCGAGTGAAAACATGTATTTTTTTTCGGCATTGACACCTATTGCAATTACAATTTCGTCAAATAAAGAAATTCCTCTTTTGATGATGTCTTCGTGACCTAATGTGATGGGATCAAATGATCCCGGGAATATTGCTTTTCTCATTTGTTGTTAGGTTGAGGAGCTAGTTAGTTTTTTGTGCATTATGTTTGATAAAAAGATGTTTTTCTATTAAGGTTTAAAAATGCATACGCAAGGTGTAAATGTAATTATTTTTATGAAAATTTGGGATGTAGATCTTTAAAAGTTCTCTTTGATAATGTAGTTGTGTGAATTAAGTTTTTTTGAGTTTATACCATCTAGTGTTTATAAATTATCCTCACCCCAACCCTTTTCTTTGGAGAGGGTTGGGATGAGGATAGTTTTCGTTGAACTAAAACATATTATTCAATAGTATTATACATCTTTAGGACAAACGCATGTGTTTGAAAATAATTTATTTAGAGAAATGTTTTTCAGACAATCGGATTTATCATGTTGTCTTTTGTACTTCATTGTTATAGTATTTTTTTCTAAACCAAAAGGACACATTTACCAATGCTATAAGAGCAGGAACTTCTACCAAAGGACCAATTACTCCTGCAAAAGCTTGTCCGCTATTGATGCCAAAAACGCCAATTGCAACCGCTATTGCCAATTCAAAATTATTTCCCGTGGCTGTAAATGCGATGGCGGCCGATTTTGAATAATCGGCACCAAAATACTTGCCTGCAAAAAAACTGATAACGAACATTAGTAGAAAATAGATCACCAGTGGTAATGCAATTCGTAACACATCTAAGGGTATTTGTACAATTAAGTTGCCTTTTAGACTAAACATTAGTACAATTGTAAACAATAATGCAATTAAAGTTATAGGAGAAATTACAGGTACAAATTTACTCTGAAACCATTGCTTTCCTTTGATTTTTATCAATGCATAACGGCTTATTATTCCCAAAGCAAACGGGATTCCTAGATATATACCGACGCTTTCTGCAATTTGTCCGATACTACTATTTACCTCAAAGGCTGTATAACCAAAATAAGGTGGCAAAACGGTTATAAAAAAGTACGCATAAACACTGTACAGTATTACCTGGAAAATACTGTTTAGAGCAATCAAGCCTGCGGCATATTCTCTATTACCATTGGCCAAATCATTCCAAACAACGACCATGGCTATGCACCGTGCCAGCCCAATAAGGATTACTCCAACTCTATATTCGGGATAGTCATTTAGGAAAATCAATGCTAAGAAAAACATTAGAACCGGACCCACAATCCAATTCAAGAATAAGGAAGCGCCAAGAATTTTTGTGTTTTTGAAAACTTCACCCATTTGTTCGTAATTTACTTTTGCCAATGGCGGATACATCATAAGAATTAATCCAATTGCCAAAGGAATATTGGTGGTTCCACTCGAAAAGGAGTTTATAAAATTACTGCTAGAAGGTATAAAATAACCAATAGAGACTCCGATTATCATGGCAAGGAATATCCAAAGGGTTAAATAGCGATCTAGAAAACCTAATTTTTTTCTTTCTGCCGCTGGGGCGCAACTGTTTACTGTCATTTTTATTGTTTTATTTGTGAGAATACGTATGACATTTCGGTTGCAATTTGTAAGCTTCGTTCCGCATATTTTTCTGTTTGTTGTGGGGTGTTGTCAAATGCTTTTGGATCTTCAAAAGGTATCGAAATTCGTTTTTCTGCTCCTGCAATAAACGGACAGCCGCTATCGGCTTGTGAGCAAGTCAGTACCGCAGCAAATTCGTTTTGGGGATTAAAATCGGAGTCATAGGTTTTAGAAAAACCAATGATTGGATGTTCGTTTTCGGAATTTTTTATAGCATAAATGGGATTGTTTCCTCCAGCTATGGTTTTAATTTCAAATCCCGATTGCTCCAATGTTTTGGCTACCATAGGAAACAATGCAGTTGCCTCGGTACCACCAGAAAAGCTATATACATTTTTTATAGTATAATATGTTGCTGCTGTTTGTGCCCATATTTGCGACAAATGACTTCGTCTAGAATTATGGGTACAAATAAAATTAAGTCTAATTGGCTGTTGATTGGCTACTTTGCTCTGAATAAAATCGATAAGCGGTTGCAAGATGATTTTGCGTTCGGGAGTTATGCTATCTAAAGACAAAGAGCTGATTGTATTTTCGATTGTTGCCAATAAATTGGTTTTGGTTACGTTCATTATTTTGGTTTAAAAAATTAGCAACAACCTCCTCGTGGTGTACAAGAGTTTGGCTGATTTGTTATTTCGGTGAGGTTGATCTTTTGTTTTTCTTGTGGGATTCCACATTGGTCTGGTGCCAAGCAAGTGGTTTGTTTGTTTATTAAAACAAAATCATTTCCGTCAAAATCCAAATTATATTTTCCAATGGTAGTGTTTTGGTATTCGACTTCAATTTCAAAATCTTCGATGCCTAATTTTCTTTCAGACAATTCGATTATATCTAAAAGTTTTTTTGGTTTTATTCTGTGGTCAAAATCGTTTGCGTCCCAAAGTTGAAAGTTGACCCTGGTTTCTTTGCGGACGGTTCCGCCACAATCGATAAATTGTTTGGTTACCAGACCTACTTCTGTAATATGAAAACACTCGGGTACCGAAGTCCCGTCTGGTAAGTTGAAGTTTACTGTTTCGAGCTTTTTCAAAATGTCTTTTACTTGTGATAGTTTCATGATGTTTTAATTTAAAATTTTAGCAACAATTGTTTTTCTTTTTATCTAAATAGGTAGTAATATGCTCAAAAAAACTTTTTATTTTTTCGAAACCCACTTCGTTTAGACAATAGCAAATAGCATTTCCTTCGAAATTTCCCTTTATAAGTCCTGCATTTTTTAATTCTTTTAGGTGTTGGGAAACAGTAGGTTGTGCCAATGGTAGTTCGTTTACGATAGCACCACAAATGCAGCTGTCTACTTTTATTAGATGCTCTATAATTGCTATTCGGGCAGGATGACCTAAAGCT
>JAYVGE010000291.1:0-7958 GCA_043772515.1 Flavobacterium sp.
TTGTGATTTCTTTTGAAGCTCATAGCCAGTCTAGTAATTTTAGAGTTACCTTAGACGCAGGGCATGGAGCGCACGATTTTGGTGCGGTGTATAGCGGAAGAATTGAAAAAAATATTGCCTTGGCGATAGTACTTAAAGTAGGTAAATTATTAGAAGATGCAGGTAAAATGGATGTTATATACACCAGAAAGACCGACGTTTTTATAGATTTAATAGAAAGAGCCAATATCGCCAATAGAGCCGCTTCTAATATTTTTGTTTCTATACATTGTAATGCAAACAAAAATACAGCTGCCGATGGTACCGAAACTTATGTAATGGGTATGAATAAAATTGCTTCGAATCTTGAAGCGGCCAAAAAGGAAAACTCGGTTGTTACTATGGAAAAGGACTATAAGCAAAAATACGAGGGTTTTGATCCCAATTCTCCAGAGACCATGATAGGAATGACCTTGATGCAAGAGGAGTACTTAGAAAATAGTATTTCGCTTGCCAGCAAAATAGAAGATAGATTTGGTGGTTTAGGCAAAAGAATACGACAAGGTGGTGTAAAACAGGCTCCTTTTATGGTTTTGCACAAGGCCTATATGCCAAGAGTCTTGATTGAAACAGGTTTTGTGTCTAACCCAATCGAAGGAGATATTTTGAATTCTGAAGTAGGGCAAAATGATATTGCCAAAGCTATTGCAGAAGCAATTATTAGTTATAAAAATGAATATTTTGGTAGCGGAGAATTAGAAAACAATGAAAAACCAGTTCAAATCAATAGTGAGAAACCTATCAAAGATACTCCGACTTCGGTAAAACCAACTCCAATATTAGATACTTCTGAAGCAAAAAAAATATTAGAAATCCCTGTTCCAAAAATAGAGCAGGCGGGTATTATTTATAAAGTGCAACTTTCTGCAAGTGCCAAAAAAATAAAATTAGAACCTAGAAACTTTAAGGGTTTGAGTACTATTTCTGTAGCATACGAAAATAAGGTCTACAAATACATGTATGGCGAAACATCCGATTACAACGAGGCTAAGAATCAACTACAAAATGCAAAATCCAAAGGTTTCGATTCTGCGTTTCTAATCGTGTTTAAGAACGGAAATAAGATTAGTATTCAAGAAGTACTTAAATAATTATTACGAATTCTAATAAATTATATTAAATTTGTAAAAAACACATGAATTTTGAAAATTACAAGAGAAATTAAAACTGCAATTTTAGTTATTACAGCTATTTTATTATTTATTTGGGGTTACAGCTTTTTAAAAGGGAAAAACCTTTTTGTAGATTATAAAACCATTTATGTAGAGTATGAAAATGTAGAAGGATTGACTTCTTCTGCTCCAGTAACGTTGAATGGACTTGTAGTGGGAAAAGTTAATGGGATTGCCATAAATGAAAACACAGGAAAATTATTGGTAGAATTGCAATTAAAAACAGATTTTCCAATTTCAAAATCAAGTATTGCCTCTATATATGAACCAAGTTTAATAGGAGGTAAGCAAATTGCTATTTATCCTAATTTTAAGGATAAAACCGAAGTGGTCAATGGTGAAACCCTAAACGGAAATATAAAACTTGGTTTGGCTTCGACTATGGGGGAAAAACTAGAACCTATTCAAGCCAAAATCGAAAAATTGATGGTAAATGCCGATAATTTAATTTCTGGATTGAATAATGTTTTAGACAAACAAGGGCAAGCTAATTTGAAAGCAAGTTTGGCAGATTTGAGCCAAACGATTGCTCAGTTTCATAAACTGTCTATAAGTACTAACAAAATTATTGATGAAAACGGAGGACAAATAAAAGGAGTTTTAACAAACTTTAATAAAGTGTCTAGTAATTTTTCTAAAATATCAGATTCTTTGAATAAGGCAGATTTAGGAAAAACAGTAAAAAATCTCAATACTACTTTGGTCAAAGTCGATGGTATTATGAGAAATTTAGAAGCTGGAAAAGGATCTATAGGTAAATTATTGAAAGACGACGGATTGTATAAAAATCTTGCTTCTACCTCAAAAGAATTAGAGTTGTTGTTGCAAGATGTAAGGCTTAATCCTACGAGATATGTCAATGTTTCTCTCTTTGGAAAAAAGAATAAACCGTATCTTGTCCCTCAAAATGACACTATCATTAAACAAAAAAAATAGTTTGTATGACTTATTTAGATAATATACTTTTTGGAATTTTATTGGTTGTTGGATTTGGATATTTTTTTATTCATGCCAAAAAAATTGTCCGAAATATAAATCTTGGAGCAGCAATTGATCGTAAAGACAATCCGAAAGCCCGTTGGAAAAACATGGCAATGATTGCTCTTGGACAATCCAAAATGGTAAAAAGACCTGTTGCAGGAGCACTTCATATCATTGTTTATTTAGGATTTATAATCATTAATATAGAGTTGCTAGAAATTATTATCGACGGATTGTTTGGTACCCATAGGGTTTTTGCCTTTTTAGGAAGTGCCTACAATATACTTATTGGTTCTTTCGAAATATTAGCTTTTCTGGTCTTATTTGCTGTTACTGTATTTTTGGTAAGAAGAAATATAGTTAAGCTAAAAAGATTTATTCATTCGGATTTAAAAGGATGGGCAAAAAGCGATGCCAATTACATCTTATATTTCGAGATTGTATTAATGTCATTATTTTTGTTGATGAACGCTTCAGATTTGCACTTGCAAAACGTTTCTGGAGGGGACTCTCATTTTATAAAAGCAGGTTCTTTTCCTATAAGTCAATTTATAGAACCTTTATTTAACGGAATGTCAAATGAATTGGTCATGTTGCTATCCGAAATGTTTTGGTGGTTACACATTACCGGAATTTTGATTTTTATGAATTATCTGTATTTTTCAAAACATTTGCATATTCTTTTAGCATTTCCAAATACGTATTTTGCCAATTTAAAGCCTCAAGGACAGTTTGATAATTTGGCCTCTGTTACTGCTGAAGTAAAGTTGATGATGGATCCCAACGCCGATCCATTTGCAGCAGCACCTGTAAATGAAAATGAAGTTCCAAGTAAATTTGGTGCCAGTGATGTTCAAGATTTAAATTGGGTACAATTATTAAACGCTTATACTTGTACCGAATGTGGTCGTTGTACTTCATCCTGTCCTGCCAATCAAACTGGCAAAAAATTGTCTCCTCGTAAAATTATGATGGATACCAGAGATAGGCTAGAAGAAGTAGGAAGAAACATTGATGCCAATAAAGGAGTTTTTATTCCAGATAATATTTCTTTGTTAAATGATTACATTACTCCCGAAGAACTTTGGGCCTGTACTTCTTGCAATGCTTGTGTAGAGGAATGTCCTGTAAATATAAGTCCACTTTCGATTATCATGGATATGCGACGTTATTTGGTAATGGAACAAAGTGCGGCTCCGATGCCAATTAATGCCATGATGACCAATATCGAAAACAATGGAGCTCCATGGCAATACAGCCAACAAGACCGATTGAATTGGAAAAACGAGAATTAAATGTTTTATTTGGTTATCTGTTTAAACGATTAATGATTTAACCAAATCAACAGACAACCGAATCATCAGAAAAACAAATTAAAAGAATAATCGAATAAAAATACTACAATGTCAGAAAATTTAATTGTGCCAACAATGGCCGAAATGCTAGCCCAAGGAAAACAACCAGAAGTTTTATTTTGGGTAGGTTGTGCAGGAAGTTTTGATGATAGAGCAAAAAAAATTACAAAGGCATTTGTACAAATTTTAAACCGCACAAATGTTTCTTTTGCTGTTCTTGGTACAGAAGAAAGTTGTACAGGTGATCCTGCCAAAAGAGCTGGAAACGAATTTTTGTTTCAGATGCAAGCCATGATGAACATTGAAGTTTTGAATGCTTACGAAGCCAAAAAAATAGTTACTGCTTGTCCGCATTGTTTCAATACATTGAAGAATGAATATCCAGAATTAGGAGGTCAATACGAAGTAGTACATCATACAGAGTTTTTAAAATCATTGTTAGATGATGGAAGATTGACCATTGAAGGAGGACAATTTAAAGGAAAAAAAATTACTTTTCACGATCCTTGTTATCTCGGTAGAGCCAATAATGTATATGAAGCACCAAGGGATTTAATCCTAAAATTGGATGCCGAATTGGTCGAGATGAAACGTTCTAAAGCCAACGGTTTGTGCTGTGGTGCTGGTGGAGCCCAAATGTTTAAAGATGCCGAACCTGGAAACAAAGAAATCAATGTAGAGAGAACAGAAGATGCTTTAGAAACTAAACCAGACATTATTGCTGCGGGTTGCCCTTTTTGTAATACAATGATGACAGATGGAGTTAAAAATAAAGAGAGAGAAGCAGATGTTAAAGTAATGGATATCGCCGAATTGATAGCTAACGCACAGGATTTGTAAAACCCCGCGCGTAACATTGGTTTCAAACCATTGTTTTATGTCAAAGTTCGAAACTTTGACAAAGTTTCGAATTCAAAATCCCTAACTTCATGACATTACTATAAAGAAGAGGAGGGAGCAAGCTACAGTTTTTAAATCTAAATATCAAAATCGTTAATCTAAAATAATAAATTACCATGTACGTTCCATTTGAAAATTTACCCGAAGAATCCAAAATATGGATTTACCAATCGAATCGAAAATTTTCGGATGTCGAATTTTCCGAAATAGAAACTGCTCTGCAATCCTTTCTCGAAAATTGGGCTGCTCATGGCACTAGTTTAGAATCTTCCTTTCAATTAAAATACAATCGTTTTATAATTCTTGCCGTAAATCAAGAAGTACAGGCAGCAACTGGTTGTTCTATAGATGCTTCGGTAGAATTTATACAGAGTTTAGAAAAAAAATACACTGTAGATTTATTGGATAAAATGAATGTTACTTTCAAATTGGGAGAACATATTGCACACAAACCTTTAATCGATTTTAAAAAAATGGTAAAAGACAAAGCCGTTACCGAAAACACTATCGTTTTTAATAATTTGGTTAATAATATTGAGGAATTTAATGAATCTTGGGAAGTTCCTGCCATCGATAGTTGGCACAGTAGGTTTTTTTAGAATTTCGATAATTTAATTTTAATTGTTAGAAAAACAGTTTGATATAAGTCTATTTATAAAGAAGTTACAGTACAATATTTTTATTTGATTGAAAATTTTTAACATCATATTGTCTATTTATTTAATTGCACTTTCGTGTTTGCCTTGTGCTGACCTAGAAGTAAATAGTTTGGTACATAATTCTATAGAAGGATTAGTAAACACCGATAAACATTCGCATGATAAAGACAATGATTTGTGTTCTCCTTTTTGTGTATGCAATTGTTGTGGGACACAAATTTTAAGTTATTTTCAGGTTAATAATTTTGAATTTCCTTTAGTTTCAATAGTTATTGAAACTAAAGAGCCTTTTTACAAATCAATTTTAACTTCCAATTTCTTCGGAAGTATCTGGCAACCACCTCAAATAGTGTAGTGATACCCGTATCCGATAATCATCGGATACGGGATAAGAAGTTGTGGTTTTCCACAAAAGATACAGACAATTCCTTGTCTGGGTTTTTCATTCATTATACCTTAATAAAATGCTAGATAAAATCATACAATTTAGTATAAAGAACAAGTTCATTATACTTTTATTTACCCTTGTGCTCATTGCTTGGGGAAGTTATTCGATAAAAAAATTGCCACTTGACGCTTTGCCCGATGTAACCAATAATCAGGTACAAATTATTACTACAGCTCCAACATTGGCGAGTCAGGAAGTAGAGCAATTAATTACGTATCCGCTAGAGCAAGCTGTAAAAACGATTCCAAAAGTAATCGAACTTCGTAGTATTTCTCGTTTTGGACTTTCGGTGGTTACCGTTGTGTTTAAAGACGAAGTGGATATTTATTGGGCAAGAGAGCAAATTTTTCAACGCCTAAAGCAAGCGGAAGACAACATACCTAAATATGCTGGTTCCCCTGAATTAGCACCAATTACAACAGGGCTTGGCGAAATTTACCAATACGATGTGTATGCCAAAAAAGGATACGAAAATAAATACAATGCTATACAATTAAGAACCATTCAAGATTGGATTATTATTCCGCAATTGCAAGGTATCGAAGGCGTTGCCGAAGTAAGTGCTTGGGGTGGTAAATTAAAACAATATGAAATTGCTGTTAATCCAAATACTTTAAACAGTTTGGGAGTAACTATAACCGAAATCTTCGAGGCGCTAGAAAAAAACAATCAAAATACGGGTGGTGCTTATATCGAAAAAGACCAATATGCTTATTTTATTCGTGGAGTAGGCATGGCAACAGGAATTAAAGATTTAGAAAACGTGGTGGTTAAAAACCGAAACGGTTCGCCTGTTTTAGTTCGTGATGTAGCAACAGTTAGTGAGGGAATCGCACTGCGTTATGGTGCTTCTACCAAAGACGGGAAAGGCGAAATTGTTTGTGGTTTGGCGCTAATGCTAAAAGGAGAAAACTCTAGTGCAGTGGTGGAGAGAATTAAAGCCAAAATGGTTCAAATTAATAAAACATTGCCCGAAGGTGTAGTTGCCGAAGCATTTATTGATAGAGGGAAATTGGTGGATAATGCTATTGGTACTGTGACAAAAAATTTATTAGAAGGGGCATTAATCGTAATTTTTGTATTGATATTGTTTCTCGGAAATCTTAGAGCTGGATTAATTGTTGCTTCTGTCATTCCGTTGTCTATGCTTTTTGCGGTTATTTTGATGAATTATTTTGGAGTAAGTGGCAACTTAATGAGTTTGGGAGCAATTGATTTCGGGATTATAGTCGATGGTGCTGTTATTATAGTCGAAGCCACGATGCACCATCTGTATAAGAAGAGAAAGGATTCGCAATTGGCAATAAGTAATGATCAAAATTTGCCAATTGTTTATTCGCAAGAGCAAATGGATACCGAAGTATACAATGCTGCATCAAAAATCAGAAACAGTGCTGCTTTTGGCGAAATGATTATCTTAATTGTCTATCTGCCAATAGTAGCATTAGTGGGAACAGAAGGAAAAATGTTTAAGCCAATGGCAATGACCGTGGGTTTTGCTGTAATTGGAGCGTTTGTTTTATCCCTAACTTATGTACCGATGATGAGTGCTTTGTTCTTGTCAAAAAATACCGAACAGAAAACCAATTTTAGCGATAAAATGATGGCTTGGTTTGAAAAATTATATACTCCATTTTTAGAAAAAGCATTGCAATTGAAACGAATCGTTTTGTCTATTGCCTTTTGTCTTTTTGTTTTTGCTTTTATCGTTTTTAGAAATATGGGAGGCGAATTTATTCCAACAATCGAAGAAGGAGACTTGGCTATAAATGCTACTATTATGACAGGAAGTTCGCTTTCTCAAATGGTACAAACGACCACAGCATACGAGAAAAATCTAAAAGAAAAATTTCCCGAAATAAAAACGATTGTAACCAAAATTGGTAGTGGCGAGATTCCAACAGATCCTATGCCTATAGAAAGTGGGGATTTGATTATTGTTCTAAAAGATAAAAAAGAATGGACAAGTGCAGATAATTGGGAGGATTTGGCCAATTTGATGAAAGAAGAAATGGAGGCTATTCCAGGTGCAACTATAGAAATTTCGCAACCTATCCAGATGCGTTTCAATGAATTAATGACGGGAAGTAGAAGTGATATTGCCATTAAGATTTTTGGTGATGACCTAGAGATTTTGGATGCTAAAGCAATAGAATTGATTGCCAAAGTAAAGAATATCGAAGGTATTGGTGATTTGAAAGCAGATAAAGTAACAGGATTACCTCAAATAACCATAAAATATGATTACAATAAAATAGCGTTATATGGTTTGAATATCTCAGATATAAATCGGATTATTCGTTCTTCTTTTGCGGGTGAGAGTGCGGGTAAAATTTATGAGGAAAGCAAACGATTTGATGTTGTTGTTCGAATGAACAAAGACAATCGAAGTGATATTACGGAT
>JAYVGE010000292.1:0-7952 GCA_043772515.1 Flavobacterium sp.
CCTAAAAATGACTTATCCCCAGAACACTATTGGAGTCGGAGGTTCTGCTATCTGGGAAGGAAAAGACGGAAATGGTGATATACAAACTCTTTTTGTAAAAGAAAACGACAGTATCATTCAAAAAATGAATTATAGCGGAACAACATCGGATGTTTTTTGGAGTTTTAAAGAAACACTCGGAGGAACAAAAGTTACTTGGAGAACCAAAGGAAAAATGAGTTTTTTATTAAAAATCTACACCACTTTCAACGGAGGCATCGAAAGTCTAGTTGGTAAAATATACGAAAAAAGCTTAGTTAACTTAGACAAAAAACTAGATTACGAGACCAATACGTACACGGTAAAAGTCGATGGCTCGGTAAAAAAACTAGAAAATTTTTATTTAAAACAAACTTTCAACAGCAAGATAAATAAAGTTTCAAAAAACGCAAAAATTGTATTTCCAAAACTTATTGAATTTTGCGAAAGCAACAATATCGAAATGAATGGTAAGCCGTTTATCATTTTTCACACCTACGACCTCGCCAACGGTATTGCAAAAGTTTCGTTTTGCGTGCCATTGAAAGAGCAAATATCGACAAGTGCTGGAAGCGATATTTTGTCGGGAAAGCTAGATGCTTTTCAAGCCATAAAAACAACACTAACAGGAGATTATTCCCATACTCAGAAAGCTTTAGACAAAGCAAATGCATATTTTACAGCAAACAAACTAATACCAGACCCTACTTTTTCACACCTAGAAATTTACACTATTGGCAAAAATGAGATCAAAAACCCATCCAAATGGGTAACTACACTCTATTTGCCATTACAACCAAAAGTAATTGTTACAAAACCAAAAGTTTACACTCCGAAAGCAAAAGAAATTAGCGTGCCCGAAACTACGGTAGAAGAAGAAGAATCTGAATTTTAATTTTTTGGATTAAACCTTACCACTCCTTTTTATTCTAATAGATAAATACGATTTTGCAAGAAGAAGAGCAATTTATTAAAAATTTATTAAATCCTAAAACGCAAAACCAAGCGTTTGAGCAACTCTTGCGCGAGTACCAAAAACCCTTGTACAACCACATTCGCAACATTGTGTACAATCATGATGATGCCAATGATGTGTTGCAGAACACTTTTGTGAAAGTATTTCAATATTTAAAAACATTCAAAGGAGACAGTAAACTTTTTTCTTGGATGTACCGAATAGCAACCAACGAGGCGCTTACATTTTTGAAGAAAAAAACAAAAGCAAACACTATTTCATCAGAAGAATTACAGCAAAAAATAATAGAAAACCTAAAAGCTGATGCTTATTTTGATGGAAATGACATTCAAATAAAACTGCATAAAGCAATCTCAATATTACCCGAAAAACAACAATTGGTTTTTAAAATGAAATATTTCGAAGAACTAAAATACGAAGAAATATCAGAAATATTAGGCACTTCTGTAGGTGCTTTGAAAGCCTCTTACCACCATGCTGTAAAGAAAATCGAAAGTTTTGTAAAGGGAAATTAAACCTTTTACGATAAATTATATCAAAAGAATATGAAAGAATTTAAATTAGAAAACGAACCCCAAATAACATCTGGATTTACTATTCCGGAGGATTATTTTGATGTCTTTTCTGCTAAAATGATGCTAGAACTACCTGTAAACGAAAAACCAAAAATCATTTCTATTTTTAGAGACAAAAAACGGATATTAATGATGGTTGCTGCTGTTTTAGTTGTCGGTTTACTAGTACCAGCACTATACACTTTTTCGATAAACACAAAAAAAGCAGATCAAAAATTGCTAGAAAACTATATCTCCTATCAATCGAATATCAATCAATACGATTTGATAAATGAATTAGAACTCGAAGACATTAACAAAATAGAATCTGCGATTGCACTTGAAGACGAAACGATTGAAGAGGTACTGATTACCAATTCTAATTTAGAACAGCTTATAATTGAATAAATATCTTTTCGCATACAATTAAACTCAAAAAAAATGAATACTAAATACCTTTTCCCAATACTATTTTTATTTTTCTCCCTTAATTTTTACGCTCAAGGCGAAAAAATGAAAGAAAAGAAAGAACAAATAAGAGCCTTAAAAGTAGCCCTTTATACTACCGAGTTGGAGCTAACCACCAACGAGGCAGAAAAATTCTGGCCAATTTACAATGTTTACGATGACAAACAATTTGAATTAAGACACAACAGAATGTGCTCTTCAATAAAAAAAATGGATAGTAGTACTTTGGATAAAATGACAGAGAAAGAAGCGAATACCTACCTGTCACAGATGGAAAGCACCGAAGAACAATTATTTTTATTGCGAAAAAAATTCATTTCTACCATAAAAGGGGTACTCCCTGCTGTAAAAATATTAAAATTAAAAAAAGCAGAAGAGAATTTTAATAGAAAATTACTGCAACAATACCGCGATAAATCATCAAAAAAATAGTAATACTATTGGCTGAAATTCTAACAAAAATGCTACTAATTTAAGATTATAAAAACTTAAATTAGTAGCATTTTTTATATGTATTTTTAATCAATTCCGGCTTTTGCAAAAGCTAGAGATCATTCAAAAAAAATTTCGAAATAAATGTTTTGAAATAAACCCTGCAATTTACCTCGTTTATTAACCCTTTACTTATCCAGTAACAGATTCCTATAATATTATCAGTAACTCAGAACCTCCGCTTCTTAATATCTAATACAAAATCTAAATACTAATCGTTCATCGAAATCAAAAATTCTTCATTGTTTTTGGTTTTCTTAAAACGATCATTTATAAAATCCATTGCTTCTACGGGATTCATATCCGAAAGATATTTTCGCATAATCCACATTCGTTGCAGCGTTTTTGGATCTAATAACATATCATCACGTCTGGTACTCGAAGAAGTTAAATCAATAGCTGGAAAAATACGTTTGTTGGCAATTTTTCTATCCAATTGCAACTCCATATTACCTGTTCCTTTAAACTCTTCAAAAATAACTTCATCCATTTTGGAACCCGTTTCTGTCAATGCCGTTGCTATAATACTTAGGGATCCACCATTCTCTACATTACGGGCAGCACCAAAAAAACGTTTTGGTTTTTGCAAAGCATTGGCGTCTACACCACCACTTAACACTTTGCCCGAAGCAGGTTGCACGGTATTGTAAGCTCTCGCCAAACGTGTAATCGAATCTAGGAGTATCACTACATCGTGACCACATTCGACCAAACGTTTTGCTTTTTCTAGAACAATATTGGCAATTTTTACATGTTCTTGTGGTTCTCTATCAAAGGTAGAAGCAATTACTTCTCCACGCACACTACGTTGCATATCGGTAACTTCTTCGGGACGTTCATCAATTAGCAAAACAATCAAATAAACCTCGGGATGGTTGGCTGCAATTGCGTTTGCAATTTCTTTTAAGAGCATTGTTTTACCCGTTTTGGGTTGTGCCACAATCATACCTCGCTGTCCTTTACCTATTGGAGAAAACAAATCGATAATTCGGGTAGAAATGGTGCTTTGTTTTTCGGCCAATTTGAATTTTTCGGAAGGAAAAACTGGAGTTAAATGTTCAAAAGAAACGCGATCCCGAACTACTTGAGGATCGTGTCCGTTAATTTTTAGAACGCGAACTAATGGAAAAAACTTTTCGCCTTCTTTTGGAGGTCGTACAACTCCTTTTACAGTATCACCCGTTTTAAGTCCAAACAATCGTACTTGCGAAGTCGACAAATAAATATCATCTGGCGAGGCAAGATAATTGTAATCGGAAGAGCGTAAGAATCCATAACCGTCTGGCATCATTTCGAGAACGCCTTCGCTCTCTATTATTCCATCAAATTCAAAATCAGAATCTCTAAAATTGCTTTTCTTATTCTTAAAATTAGGATTCGTATTGGCTGAACTATTGGTGTTGGTATTTTGCTTATTTAATTGATTTGGATTTATCTTTTTTACTGGAATCTTAACTTCAACTTCTGTGTTTTCTGCAATTACCGTATCTAAGCTAACGTCTACCACATCTATTGTATCCTCCTTAACCGTTTCCTTTTCTTCTTCTTTTTCCTTTTTTAAAGCAATTTTCTTTTCGTAAGCCGATTTGCTAAATTTAATAATTTTGCCTACTTTTTTCTCAGGCGTTTTTTCGACAAGATCCTCTTTTAGTTCCTCACTAGAAATTACTTCTGGGCTTTTATTTGCATCGACAGGAATTAAAACTGGCACTTCTAGAGGCACTTCTTCTTTTTCAAAAAGTGTTTTTTTGATCCCTTTTTGTATAACTGCTTTCTTTACAGGAGCTATTCGAGTTCTTTTGGGTTTATCGTCTTCTGTGACAGCTTCCTCTTTATTCCCTAAAGTTGAACCATTAGTAGCCGCTTGGTGTTCTAAGATCTGACCAATTAAAGTCTCTTTTTTTACACCATTAAACTTTAAAGTTTTAGCTGACTTAGCAATTTCTTGAAGCTCAGAAAGCTTCATTTCTTTTAATGCAGAAATATCAAACATGAATGTTCTTTGATTTTAATTAATTTGGAAATACTGTAAAAGATAGGTAGTAATTTTTTGTTTCGAATCGACCGAAGAATGAAGTACTTACGGTATTATTATGCAATAATACGAATAATATTTTATGATACAATAGTATTTATAAAAAAGAAAATATATTTTTGTGGCACAAAACAAAGTTATGCTACAAAGAATACAAACCATTTATTTGCTTCTTGCCTTTGTGGCAACCGGAATTTTACCGTTTCTTTTTCCATTATGGACTATGAGCAATGAAAAGGAATATTTTTTTATGCAAAATCAAATCTATACCGTTTTATTTGGTTTGACTACCACGCTTACGGTACTAAGTATTGTTTCTTTCAAAAAAAGACAAAATCAATTTGTTATTGGCAGATTGAATATTATATTAAATTTAATTTTATTAGGATTGTTTGTATATCGTTCGCTAACTATATCTGGAGAAACACTTACTGTTTCTGAGAAAGGTATTGGGATGTTTCTGCCTGTCTTGGCTATCGTATTATTAGTTTTGGCTAATAAGGCCATCAAGAAGGACGAAGATCTTGTAAAATCTGTGGACCGATTGAGATAAACCTATAATCTTAATTTATTAGTGCGAAGAAAACCCGAATGTAACTATTCGGGTTTTTTTATATGATAACAAAAAAATAACCAAATAGTATCATAAATTAATAATAATGTAAATACTACTTTACTATTTTTTTCATAAATTTGATTCGCAATAATACCACAAAAATTGATCAAAATTCATTTAGCAGATGACCACCAAATACTTATTGATGGCATTAAAACTTTACTTCAAACTGCACCTAACATTGAAGTAGTCGGATGTTCGACAAACGGCACCACCGTTTATCAAGACGTTGTAGACAACAACGCCGATATCCTTATCTTAGACATTAACATGCCTGAAAAAGACGGAGTTGAAGTCTTGAAAGAGTTTTCTGAAAAAGGATTCCCTTGTAAAGTAGTCCTTCTTTCGAGTTATGACGACATCAAGTTTATAAAAAGAATTATGAAACTTGGTGCAAGCGGGTATTTGACCAAGCAATGTGCTGGCGAGAGCATTATCGAAGCCATACAAGTGGTTTCCTCTGGCGAAGAATATTTTTGCAAAATTGTGAGAGAAAAAATCTTTAGCACCGCAACACAAGACATTGCAGAAATAAACACATATAAGCCAGAAAACCTACTATTAACAGGAAGAGAATTAGAGATAATAACATTAATTTCCTTAGAATTTAGTGGCAAAGAAATTAGCGAAAAGCTTTTTATTAGTAGCAATACTGTTGAAACCCACCGTAAAAATATAATGAAAAAGCTAAAGCTAAAAAACACCATTGGCTTAGTTAAATATGCTATAAAAAACAAACTGATCAAATCCTAATTTTTTTTGATTAAACAAATTAGACTAAATCCTCAACTTTCGTTTCTATTCAAAAATTAATCCAAATTAAGCATTCGTCAAAAATGAAACTAAACATTACACTCTTTTTCATGGCACAAAATCGTTTTTGTTTAGTGGTTTTACTTTTTATCCCCTTTTTGAACACTCCTATTTATGCACAAAAGAAAATACCTTCTAAAAAAGAAATTGCACTTTTGGTAAATGATGCTACCAAAGACATGACCGCTGGACGTTATGAAAAATCCTTAATCAAATCAAGACTTGCTTTGCATTATGCCATTGCAACCAAAGACAATAGTCTTATTGGTCGAACCTATAATGTTATTGGAACCAATTTTGATCAATTAACAGAATTTGAAAAAGCATATATTTATTACAAAAAGGGAATTTACTACGCCAATAAAACCAAAGATAACGTCCTAAAAAATTGGTTAAATAACAACCTTGGTAACATTTATTGTTTCAACAAAAAAGAATACCAAAAAGGAATCTATTATTACAAAAAATCACTGGAGTATAGTATAAAAGCTAAAGATTCTAATCAAGTTCATTTTACAAAACTCAATATTGCATGGGCTTATTTTGATATTGGAGAATTTAAAAAGGGATTACCTTATTTGAAATTTATTAATGAGCATCAGAATAAAGATGGAGATGCATCGACCATAGTTGCCTTAAACATGCTCAACGGAATGTATTCTAATCACAAAGAGGATCATAAAAAAGCTGATTTTTACTTTCAAAATGCCATTCAATTAGGGACCAAAGGGGATGAGAAATCTGATTTGTCTTTTACACATCAGGAGTACTCCAAATTTCTATTAAAAACAGGAAACTATCAAAAGGCATACGAACAATTGGCGCTATTTAATAAAATAACGAACGAACTCAATACCGAAGAAAAACTAAAAAAAGCCAACGTTGTAGGAATCAACCTCGAACTGGATGACTACAAAAGACAGATTGACAAAATCGAAACCGAATACAAAACAAAACAAAACAAATTGATTGTTGAGCAATCGCGAAACAAAAAAATCATCACTGCTATTCTTTTCTTTTTTATATTCACAATGCTATTTTTCTACTTTTTTTATCAAAACACAAAACTAAAACAGAAAAACAAACTCAGCAAAATAACGAGTAAAATTCAAGAAAACACTATCAATGCAACTATTGATGGTCAGGAGCTGGAGCGAAAGAAAATCGCCTCTTTTTTGCATGATAATATCAGTGCATTACTTTCGGCTGCAGGAATGCACCTTAATGTCTTTAGCAATCAGAACGAGTCACTGTCTCAAGAAATTATAAAAACAAAATCGATACTCAAAGCGGCACACGATAAAATTAGAGATTTATCTCACGAACTACTCCCTTCTGTTTTAATTCGTTTTGGTTTATTTTTTGCCTTAGAGGATTTGTGCGAAAAAAACTCAAATTCAAACATTCATTTTCATTTCGAGAACTCTGTGGGTGAGAAAACAAGATACAATGAAGAGTTTGAAATGAAAATGTACTTTATTATCTCCGAACTTTTGAATAATATTATAAAACACAGCGAAGCCAAAGAGGCAAGACTCACTGTACTCGAGAACAATGAACAGCTACAGATTACCGTTTTTGACAACGGAAAAGGTTTCGACACCAATCAGTTTCATATTCTCGAAGGTTTTGGACTGAACCAAATTAGATCCAGAATACAAAATATGTTGGGAAACATTAATTTTGAATCGATAATAGATTTAGGAACAATCATAACCATAAAAGCACCCATACAACATAAGTAATACCATTGATTAATATGTTTTAGTCCAACGCAAATTATCCTCACCGCAACCCTCTACAAAGGAGAGAGAGCTGCTATTGAATTAATTCATAAAGACTAATGGTATAAACCTAGCAGTACAAACTATTGTGCTCCCAATTAATACCAAACCTAATTATAATACAACCCAATCCCTCCTCTATCGAAAAGAGAAAACCTGAGGTGAGGAGAAAAAAGTCAGACTATATTGTAATTGC
>JAYVGE010000293.1:0-7943 GCA_043772515.1 Flavobacterium sp.
TTTCTTTATTTCCTTTTCCGGTCAATAAGAGTTTGAGGATTTCCTTTTCTCTTTTGGTTATTAATTGCTCATCTTCAAGAGTTTGTTTTGGTTCTGAAGACTGCAATGGATTGGTAAGCTGTCCTATTAAAATTGAAGAAATATCGCCGCTGAAATATTTCCCGCCATTAGAAACGGTATGAAGTGCTTTAAGAAATTCTTCTTTGCTAGAACCTTTTAGTAAATAACCATCGGCTCCGGCTCGTATTGATTTTAATACGTACTCTTCTGATTCATGCATAGAAAGCATCACAATTTTCACTGTATTGTTTTGGCTTCTTAGTTTCTCAACCACTTCAATACCTGTCATATTTGGCATTCGAATGTCTAGAATCAGTAAGTCGGGTTGGTTGGTTTCTACTGTTTTTAATGCTTCCAAACCATCAGTAGCTTCGCCTACAACTTCTATGTTGGCTTCGTTTTCTAATAATGATTTGATACCGTCTCTCACGAATACATGATCATCTGCCAGAACAACTCGAATAGTATTACTCATAACTTACTTAATTTTTAAATCTTATTTTTACGTATATTAACCTAAAAGAAGGGCTAAGGTACGTAATTCCAATTTCAATAGCAAAAAATCAATTTCAATGGCATGGCAAACGCCTTAAAAAAAACAAATGCTACTTTACGATTTCCTAAACTATCAATTAGCCACGGATAACACGGATTAAGCGGATTTCGCACAGATTTCAATTCAATTTTTAACACACTAAATAAAAAATCCGTATTAATCAGTTTTATCCGTGTCATCCGTGTGCCATTATTTATAGACAAGTATTGTTATTGAAATTGCCATTGAATTTTTTTTTTTTTAAATAGGAATATTGAAAGTAATTCGGGTTCCTTCGCCAGGAATAGAGTTAATGAAAACCCGACCGTTAATGTATTGAATCCTTTCTTTCATGAAAAGTAACCCCATTCCGGACTCGCTATCTCTCTTTTTCTCGACCGCATTAACATCAAATCCTTTTCCGTTGTCGTCTATGGTAATACCTAAAATGGAATTGCTATGAGACAATTGTACTATAATATGTGTAGAGTCGGCGTATTTTATAGCATTGTTGATTGCTTCCTGTGTCAATCGATAAATATTGATTTCAATCAAAGAATCCAATCGTTGATCAAAATTTGTTTTGTTGTAAAAGAGGATGTTCTTACCTGTTAATTTTGATAATTCCTGAGTCAGTTTTATAATGGACGAAACAATGCCATGATCGCTCAATTCCGGCGGCATCAAGTTGAAGGTGGCGGTACGAACTCCTTTAATAATGTCTAGCGATAATTTTTTCAGGTATTCTATTTTTAGGGCTGCTTTTTCTTTGTCGTCCAGATTGATACTTTCGAGACTAAATTTTAATCCAGTAAGCATTTGACCAATTCCATCGTGAATTTCTTTAGCAATCCTATTTTGTTCGTTTTCTTGGTTTTCGACAATTTTACTCGAAATGATTTTCTGCTGATTGATTTTATCGGTTACATTTTCAGTATTCAAGCGTTCGACTTCCTGTTCCGCTTTTTTACGCTCCGTAATATCAAAACAGACAATTAACAATTCGGATTCCTCTTTTTTTATGGTCACAGGAACCATCGATAGATCCAGCCAAATAGATTCCCCATTTCTATTGGTTATATTGATCTCTCCTTGCCAGCCACTACGGTGTTTTTCTGAAATAATTCGATCGATTATGAGTTGTTCTTTTTCAATTGGTGTTAAAACCTGCGAGAAAGTTTTATCAGAAACAAATGGATTATACTGAAGCAGTTTTGAGAATTTTTCGCCAATATGTATCAGAGAACCATTAGGGGCAACACGGCAATAGAGCAAGGTGTTTTCCATGGCATAATTGAGCGATTTTAATTCCTTTACCGAATTTTCTTTTATTTCGCTGATAATTTCGGTGTTGTAAGCCAGTTCTAAAGCTTTCTTTTCGGATAATAGAAGTTTCGAAATAAGTTTTTCGACTTTATGGTTTGTTGGTTTAAAAATGAATAGGAATTCTAATAATAGAACCAATAAAGTAAATCCAAAAATCACATATTCTGTTTTGCGTTGGAGGGTCACTTTATCCAATGCTTGCTTGTCATATTCACTTACAATTTGATTCATTTTCAAAAGAAAAGCCCCTTCGTTTTCAAGGATAGTCTGTACTAATTTTTGGTTTTCTTTTTGGTTTTCTTTTTGGTTTTTGTCCCGCTTATTGTTCTCTGAAATTTGTGTTGTAGCATTAACAATAGCATCAAAATGAGGTTTTATGGAAGCAAATAAAGGTGTGAGATTGGTGTTTTTTTCTTTTGGAAAACCAAGACTGTCATTTCCTTTTTCTAAATTATAATGGGTACTTTTCCAAAGCGAAAGTGTTTCGTTGATGCGAATAATTTCTTCCTTCTTTTGGGTCGTATCGGCTACGAAATTCAAAATTAAAACCTCCTTGGTCAGTTTTTGACTCAACATTCTTTGTTTTCCAGAAATGTTGATTATTCGAGAATCGCTTAACTGACTTTTGAGATTGTATTGAATGAGAATTTGGCTCAATGCTACCATAACGGCAATGGTCAAAAGAGCGAAAAGATACAATCGCCTTAATTTTTTGAAAGTAATTTTATCGATAGTCTCTTTGGCTCTGTTGTTCATAACGAAATCAAATTACAGTCCAAGAGCCTCTTTAATCAATTCAAGATTTTCAGGACTGAAGTTTATTTTAAGCGCCTCTTGATGTCCTTTTTCGGACATTTTATTCCAGGTTTTGAGAATGATATTTTTCATTTTTTCCCTATCGTGTTTGTGTACAAAAGGGTCTAAATAATATTTTAGAAACACAAGACATATCACATCTTCCAAAAGTTGAGTTTCTTCGTCTTTTTTAAGTAATTTTTTTTCGATTAGAAAAGAAACTCTGCCTATAAATTCCTCATTGTAACCCGCTTTCTCTAAAATAATAGCAGTTGTTTTGGCATGAAATTTTTTCAAATCTTCACGCCATTTTAAATACCCTACACGATCCATAGGATAGGATTCCCGTACTATTTTCCATCGGCAAATATGTTGCGCTTTGGAGGCAATCTGAACTGCTTCGGAGGCATTTGGATAAAAATCCATCAGTCTTTCATACATTCTACTAGAATATAATAATTCTTTTGGATGTGTTTTAGATTGGTGTATTTCGTGGTTTGGATCTTGAGCATTCTCTGCATCTATCCATGCGCTTGCGTTTTGGAATGGTGTTGTTTTCATTTGATATGTTTAAAATCAAAGATACATAATTAATCCAAAAAGCCTACGAATACCTCATTGTCGACAATTTTTACGGGATAAGTTGCAATTTTAAAATCATCTCCATTCAGGTTAGAACCGTCTACCAACGAAAATGTTTTTTTATGCATTGGACAAGCAATTTTAGGAATATCATCTGCTGATCCTAACATTCCGCGTGATAATACCATTTCCATTTTATGTGGACAGGCGTTTTGACAAGCGTACCATTGGTTGCGACGACTAAAGTTAAAAATGGCAATTTGTTTGTTTTTGTATTTGATACAGCCACCGCTATTATTAATAAAATCTGATGTTTTTCCTGCTTTAAACCATATTTCCGCATCATTTGGATGCACTGTTTCGTATTGATCTAAGATATTTTCCATGGGATTTAGTTTTTACCTCACCCACCAGCCCCTCTCCAAAGGAGAGGGGAGTCGAGATCAGATTATTATTATTATTATTCATTGTTGTCCGATAAAACTATTTTAGAATCTTCGAAACCCTTTTATTTATTGAGTTCATGAGTTTTAAACAGAATTAGCTTCATTTTTGATATTTCTTTGAGAATTGAATACTCAAGAATAATCTATAAAAAAGTGTTTATTCAATTCTCATTCAGATTAATTTGATACTGTTAATTTTTCAAATTAAGCAAATAAAAGTTTCGATTTTTAATCGGACAACAATGATTATTATTATTATTAAATATTTTTAATTTTTTCTTAGCCCCCTGTCCTTGGGAGAGGGGGTTGGGGGGTGAGGTCTTACCAAGATTTCGGCATCTTTTGATCTCTTAAGGAAACAAATTCAATGTTATCATCCTTTTCCTCCGAATTTACAAAATGACGAAAACGTTCCATTAATCTAGGTTTTTCGAGAACTTGTTTCCATTCACATTCAAAAGTGTCTACCAAACCTTGCATTTCAGTTTCTAAAGTTGCAGCAATTCCTATACTATCTTCTATTACCACTTCTTTTAAGTAGTCTAATCCACCCTCTAGTTTTTCTAACCAAGTAGCAGTACGTACTAGTGGACCCGCAGTGCGGATGTAAAACATCAAGAAACGGTCTAAGTATTTGATGCAAGTAGCTCTGTCGATTTGTTCTGCCAATAATACGGCATGTTTAGGATTGGCACCCCCATTACCGCAGATGTATAAGTTCCAACCGCCTTCTACAGCGATTAATCCAAAATCTTTACCTCTTGCTTCGGCACATTCACGAATACAGGCAGAAACACCACCTTTTAGTTTATGCGGAGAACGAATTCCTTTGTATCTGTTCTCGATTTCAATGGCAAAACCGGCACTGTCATCCATTCCGTAGCGGCACCATGCAGCACCCACACAGCTTTTTACGGCACGTAGCGATTTACCATAAGCATGACCACTTTCAAAACCATTATCGATTAATATTTTCCAGATTTTAGGTAAATCATCTAAATGGGCACCAAATAAATCGACACGTTGTGCTCCAGTGATTTTGGTGTATAAATTAAATTGTTTGGCTACTTCGCCAATAGCAATTAGTTTCTCGGCAGTAATCTCTCCACCAGCAATTCTAGGCACAACAGAGTAGGTTCCGTTTCTTTGAATGTTAGCCAAGAATCTATCGTTGGTATCTTGCGCTATTATATGTTTATTTGCAGTATCATTATAAATACTGGAAAAAATGGAAGCAATAACGGGCTTGCATACTTCGCAACCATCCCCTGTACCGTGATGATCTATTACCTCAAAAAAGTCGGTGTATTTGTTGATTTTTACAAGGTCAAATAATTCTTGTCGATTGTATTTTAAATGCTCACAAATTACATCTTTAACTTCTTTTCCTAATGCTTTTTGAGTCGCTTTTACAAGGTCTGCAACCATTGGTTTGCATCCGCCACAACCTGTTGTCGCTTTGGTAAGTTTTACCACATCGGATAAGTTCGAACTGGTTTCGTCAATAATGGAACAGCAAATAGCACCTTTTGTAACATTCTCACAAGAACAAATGATAGCTGAATCTGGCAAATCCATTGCACTTCCCAAAGTCGAAGCTTCTCCGCCTCTAGAACCAAGAATCAAATCTTCTGGGTTTTTCGGCAACGCCATAGCATTGCTGTATATTTGAAACAACCCATTATAATCGCTTGAATCGCCTACTAATATTCCGCCTAATAAGGTTTTGGAATCTTTGGTAACATTGATTCTTTTATAAATTCCACTCAATTTATTTTCGTAAACAATGGCGGTCACATCCTCATTTTCTATAAAAGGATCACCAAAACTCGCCACTTCAACACCAATTAATTTTAATTGTGTAGACATATCGATGGTTTCCCTCATCGTTTTTGCCCCTTTCAGAATTTGTTCAGCCGCAACATCGGCCATTTCATATCCAGGAGCTACAAGACCATAAATCATATGATTGTAAAGTGCCACTTCTCCTATCGCATAGATGTGTGGATCCGAAGATTGCATTTGGTTGTTTACGATTATTCCTCCTCGTACACCTACGTCAAGTCCAGAAACTCTTCCTAACTCGTCACGTGGTTTTATCCCCGCAGAAATGACCAGCATAGCTACTTTTAGGAGTTCATCCCCTTCGAACATCATTCCTGTTATAGCATTTTCGCCAGCAATATATTGAGTTGATTTGTTAAGATGGATACCGATATTGAGTTTCTCGATTTTAGATTGCAACATATCGCTTGCTCCTTTGTCGAGTTGTCTTGGCATTAATCTAGGCGCAAATTCTACCACATGCGGATTTAATCCTAAATCATATACCGCTTTGGCAGCTTCTAGTCCAAGTAATCCTCCGCCAAGTACTGCGGCTTCGGTAGCTCCTTTTTGTTTTATTTTTTTGGCGTAGGCCATAATTGCATCTAGGTCTTCTATAGTTCTGTACACAAAAACCCCTTCTTTATCTACTCCGTCAATTGGAGGGACAAAAGCAGCCGAACCTGTAGCCAAAACTAAGTAGTCGTAAGTATGTGTTTTTTCTAAATGCGTATGTATTGTTTTTTGCTCTCTATTAATATCGGTAATTAATTCGGAGGTATTTAGGATTATATTATTTTCTGTGTACCAATTTGATGTTGATAGTGATAAATCATCAGCGCTCTTACCCGAAAAGTATTCACTCAAGTGTACTCTATCATAGGCACGTCTTGGTTCTTCTCCAAATACGGTAATTTGATATTTCTCTTGTCCCGATTTTGCAATAAATTTTTCGCAAAATTTGTAACCTACCATGCCGTTTCCGACTACTATTACTTTAATCATAATCGTATTAATTAAGTATTATTACGCAAATATAAGTATTAATACTTAATTAAAAATACTTAATTTGTTTTTTATTTTAAAGTAAAAATAGAAATGCCAATTTTTTTAAATTTATAAAGTCTTTAACTTTATAAATTATTTAAAAAGGTATATTTGTGTTTTCTCTAAAATAATAGTGTTTTGGAGGTAAAAATTAGCAATTATTAACGATTGTGTTCTAGATTTAGATAATTAATAGTTATTGCGTTTGAAAATTAAAATGGGAATGAAGTATTTTAGATTAATAGTGCTATTGGTTTTGTTATGTAATGTTAATGTTTTTTCGCAAGAAAAACACACAAAGCATAGTATCGTAAAAGGAGAAACAATATCGAGTATCGCTAAATTTTACAAGGTAAAGGAAGCGGCCATTTTTAAGTTGAATCCACAAGCCAAAAAGACCTTACAGCTTCATCAAATTATCTTGATTCCAATTCAGAACTCCAAAAAAAAGAATGCTATTGTTGAGAAAAAAGAGACTACACCCGAACTCACTCACGAAGTTCTTGCCAAAGAAACCATTTACGGGATTGCCAAACACTATAATATTAAAGTAAGTGAACTTCAAAAGTTCAATCCACTACTCGAACATGAAGGATTACAAGTGGGACAAACTATAACTATTCCTGCAAAAGGAATGTCGAAGACAGCAATTATAACGGTGTCTCAGAGAAATACTGCCAAGACTGGTGTAGCCGAGATATTTATGCATGAAGTTGTGGCTAAGGAGACAAAATATGCTATAGCAAAACAATACGGAATTTCACTTGCTGCATTAAATAGTGCTAATCCTAAATTAGGAACTGATGGTTTGCGAGTCGGACAGCAATTAAATATTCCTTCGAGTGCTTTTGCTAAAGAACAAACCTTAGATTTGAATTTGTTTACTAAAGTTACGACTGTTCCAGAAAAAAAAAATGTTGAGGAAGTAGTACCAACAAAATCGGCTACTAAGACAAGTTCATTGAAAAAAGAAACAGCAGTCATTAATGATGATTTGACTACTGAAAAAATAAAGACGCCTATCGTATTGGCAACAACATTTGATGAAGTTATTGCTTCTAAAGAAGAAAAAAGCAACTCTATAGTTGCCGAACGAGCTGTTGTACATGTGGTTTTGGCTAAAGAAACCAAATATTCGATTGCTAAACAATATGGGGTAACCGTAGCCGAATTAGAAAAGCAAAATCCAAAAATTAGAAGAAGATTACGAGTAGGCTATACGCTGAAAATAGGAAAACAATATTTAGATTCTCAAAAACAGGGTGTCGAGAATATAGCATTCAGCAAGGAAGAAGAGGCGTCTCCTAAAACAGAAATTACGGATGAAA
>JAYVGE010000294.1:0-7933 GCA_043772515.1 Flavobacterium sp.
CATTAAATATGCCTGTACCACCACATGCGGGCAATAATTCGTGTTTGTATTCTCTAGTTAGTATAAGAATGTTCATTCTTCCTTTTTTAATTCAAAAATTGTTTCGACCCAACTCTCTAGTGTATATCGGTTGTAAATTGCTTCGGGTATGGCCTGATACGGAGATGAAAAAAAAGCTTTCTCAAGATTTATATTTTCTTCGTTAATCACCAAAATGTTATTCGGATTATAAAAGTCATAATTAACAATAGTAGGATTGCTTGTAATGAGTTTTTTTTGATAGGCAAGAGCCTCAAAAACCCTAAAACTAAGCCCTGTCTGATTGTTTCGGATAAGGTCGAAAATAACATTCGTTTTACGATAATACTTTTCAATGTTTTCTTGCTTAATCCTATTTTTTTTGAATTTAAGGAAAGAAGATTTTTTAGTCGTTCGAAATAGAGATTGTAACTTACTAAGAAGTCCTTTTTTTCCAACAACAATAAAAAGGTAAGTAGCACCAATTTCGTCTAGTTTCTTTTTTATTTTATATAAAAAAGGTAATCGATCGTCATAAGAAGCCAAATAAAAGGCTTGATATTTTGGAGTTTTAAATGGAATTAAATCTTTCTTTTCAGTATAAATGTAATTTGAGGTTTTGATAAAATTGTATTTCTCAACATCGTTTGTGTCAAAAGAATAAATGATGTCAAAAATACCATTCAACAAATGCTCAACAGGGCATCTGGCAACACTGTCATAAAGATAAGCAATGTATTTTGAAGTATGTTTCTTGATTTCTAAATGACAATTTTTATCAATTAGTTCAGGATTGATAACGAGTATCTGGTCTTGTTTGCCAATTACTTGCAAAGTGTCAAGAATATAATCTTGACGTTTAATGTTTTTTTTGTTTTTTCTTAAAAAGACTTTAGAAAATGTGTTTTTTAATTGTTCCCAAAAATTACGATGTTTAAATGCACCAATATTAATATGAAAGGATTCAATTCCTTTTTTCTGCAAAGCTTTGACTATATGATTGTCATAGTTCCAGTGGTCAAAACTGATAACACATATTTTTTGTTTAGACATTCTTCTATTTTATTATGGTTGGCAAAGGTAAATTTATTTATTCAAATCAGAATGATTAAATATGATATTTCAATTAATCTATTTTCTAGAATAATAATATTAACTTTGCCAAAACGATTTTTTTTCTTGATATTATGATTAAACATAGAGGTATGAATGAAGAATTAATTAGTATAATTCGTAGTTTTAGAACTAGTGGAGATATATTTGCCGATGGAAACCGAAATATGATTAAAGTCTTTCCATATCAAGGAATGTTTATAAATGTAAAATCTTTCAAAATCCCAATCATTTTTAACGGAATCGTATACAAATTCTTCAGAAAATCTAAAGCCAAACGTTCCTTTGAGAATGCTAATGTGTTAATAGGAAAAGGCATAGGAACGCCTAGACCAATTGGATTCTATGAAAACCACAAGAGTTTTCTTCTTAGAGATAGTTATTATATTTGTGAGCACATGCAACCCGATTTTGTATTTAAAGCAGTTTTTGAGAACCTCCCAAATTTAGATTTGGATAAAACTTTAAGAGGAATTGCAAGATTTACCTTTGCTTTGCATGAGAAAGGGATTGAATTTTTGGATCATTCTCCTGGAAACACGTTGATAAAAATAGATTCAAATGGAGAATATGAATATTCATTAGTCGATTTGAATAGAATGAATTTCCATAATTCAATGTCTTTTAATACTAGAATGAATAATATGAAAAAGCTAACGCCTAGTAAGGAAATGATTGAAGTAATTAGTAACGAATATGCTAAATTATATAATCATTCTGAAGAAGACATTTTTAATTTGTTATGGAAGAAGACACAAGATTTTCAATTTAAGTTTACTAGAAAAAAAGTATTAAAAAGAAAGTTACTCTTCTGGAAAAACAATCTTAATTTTTAATGGTCTGCCTTTTTTTTAATAGCTTAAAATGTTTTTTTAAATGAATCATAAAATATCAGTTTTCATAATTACATACAACGAAGAAGCTATAATTGCTAAATGTTTAGAAAAATTGTACTGGGCATCGGAAATAGTTGTTGTAGATTCAGGTAGTACGGATGAAACTGTTGCAATTTGTAAAAATTTTGGAGCAAAAGTAATCTTTAATACTTTTGAAAATTTTGGAAAGCAAAAACAATTTGCTTTGTTGCAGACGAGTAATCAATGGGTATTATCGCTTGATGCAGATGAAGTTTTATCAGATCAACTGATAACAGAGATTAATAATATTGCCTTTTTAGATTCCTTTTCGGGCTATACGATTCCTAGAACACATGTTTTTTTGAACAAAGTTTTTAAGTATGGCAACGAAAATAAAAAGCCAATTCTTAGATTTTTTGACAAAGAGAAAGGCTGTTTTCTAGAAAATAAAGTACACGAAAAAATAATTATAGCCGGAAAAATTGGGAATCTCAAAAAGGAGATGTTGCATTATACCGTTTTTGAAATTTCAATTGCTGTTCGTAAAATGGTAAATTATGCCTTGCTAAGTGGTGAATTTTTATACGAAAACGGAAAAACCACGGGCATTCTAAAACCTATTGTAAAAATTCCTTTCGAATTTATTCGAGTTTATTCGATTCAGCTTAATTTTCTTAATGGGTATCAAGGTTTTGTTTGGAGTGTTTTTTCTGCTTTTGGAAGTTTTTTGAAATATGCAAAATTATTCGAACTTCAAAATAAGACAAAATCTATTTGAGAAAGGAAGCTTTTTTGGATTGCGTCTCATTTAGTAAAGGTTTTGAAATAAACCATGCAAAATTTGACGAAGTTATTTGCTTCTTTTTCAAGACAATATCCTTTGAGAAAAGGATAGGCGAGCAGGATAGGGCATTCGCTTAGTTTGTGCAAAGAATCGCAGAGATTGTATCGTTTTTTCGTGAATCTCTGCGAAATAGTTTAAGCACGTTGGCTTTAGAGTAGGAGCGTTGGCTTTAAATAGCTGGTATTGAAATATTTTTTAACGAGATTGATTCATTCTTTGCAAGGGTAAAAAAACGAGGTAAATCGTATAGTTTATTTTGAAACATTTACTTAATGGAGCAATTTTTTATACTCTTCTATAATTTGTTTAGCAATTGACTCGTCATTAAATTTTTGAACATAAGCAAATCCTTTTTCTTCCATACTTTTTCTCAGTTGTTGGTCGGATAACAACAATTCTATTTTGGTTTGTATTTCAAAACTATCTGTTGGGTCTATATAAATACTATCAGGACCTCCTGCTTCTGGAAAAACACCACTATTAGTTGTTATTACTGGGGTTTTAGAATACAAAGCTTCTAGTATTGGAATTCCAAATCCTTCAAATATAGAAGGATATATAAAAACCGTTGCCAATTGATATACTATAGCTAGTTCTTTACTGTCCAATCCTTTCAGAAATAAAACTTTATCTTCTATTTTATTTTTAGAAATGTATGCTCTAACTTTTTTAGAGTAGCTAGTATCTCCTCCTATGATTACCAATTGGGTATTACAGTTTTTAATTGCTTTTACGGCAGCAAGTACATTTTTACGGGCTTCGATCGTACCGACATTTAAAACAAATTGTTTGGGTAAGTTAAATTTTTTGGCAACAATTTCTTGCTCTTCGGGAGTAAATTGTCGTTTAAAAACTTCCTGACAACCTTGGTAAACTACTTTTATTTTTTTGGGATCAATAGACAGAAAGTTTACAATATCTGCTTTAGTTTGCTCACTAATTGCAATTATCAAATCGGCACTTTTTGTTGCTTTTTTAAACTTATAAAAATGAATTTTTCTATCAAAAAAAGAATAAAATTGAGGATAACGCATAAAAATTAAGTCATGAATAGTTACGACACTTTTTATTCTCACTTTTTTTAATCCAGAGGGCAATTCGCCAGATAAACCATGAAAGAGCTGAATTTTATTATTGACTAAATCATTGATAACCCCTTTTTGTCTCCATAAGTTAGAAAATTTTTTATAAAAAAAGGTAATGGGTTGCTTTTCGAAAACGTTGCTATTATTGACTTCAAAGAGCTTATTTTTAGACTCCTTCGGATTGTATAAAAAATAATTGTTCTCGGGGAAGTATTGGCTTATTATACGTATCAAATCCCGACTGTAATTACCAAGTCCAGTTTTGTTATGAAAAATACGCTTAGCCTCGTAGCCTATTCTTAGATTTGTTTCACTCTTTTGCATTATATCTAATTCGATTTAGGTAGGATTATTTGTAAACGTGGTGATTAAATCTTTGAAGCTG
The DNA here is from genome assembly GCA_043772515.1 of Flavobacterium sp. Taxonomy (GTDB): domain Bacteria; phylum Bacteroidota; class Bacteroidia; order Flavobacteriales; family Flavobacteriaceae; genus Flavobacterium. The sequence continues at coordinate 4,303 of JAYVGE010000294.1, forward strand.
CCGAAAGAATAGCGCTGTTTTTTCATCCATACAATTAAAAATTCTAATCTGTTTTTCATGTCATTACCTGAATTTTTAGAAACGTACCCTGGAAAACCAAATCGTTCTTTTTGTTTCAAATCTGTAAATTCCCAAGGATGAAAGTATAAATTTAAGTATTTATCTTTTTTTAAAGTAACGTTACAAAGCCATTGATACAACCACAGGGGCAAATTATGAAACGATAACCAAAACAAAGGAAAACGAATAATAGGACTCACCGATGCAGGGATTTGCAAAACGCCATCTTGTTTGAAAAAAGTTCTTGGTTTAGAAAAATTATTATATCTGCCTGGTAAATAAGTTGGATTTATTGAAGTGTTGTAGGTGTAACCCGCTTCAAAAACTGCTTTTTCATCAACAGGGTGCATTCTTGGCATTCTAAAACCCACCACTTTTGTGTGTGTAATAGATTCTAGTTTTTCTTTAGATTGCAGTAAATGTTCTATTTTAAAATCACTATGAAAATAACTGTGGGATGCCACTTCATGTCCTTCGGCTACAATTCTTTTCATGATTTCGGGAGCATTCATGGCAAATGTAGCTGTACTAAAAAACGTAGCTTTTACTTGGTGCTTTAATAGTAAATCGAGTATAATGGTTGTTCCTGTAATGGATATGCTCATTTGATCGGTAAAATTTATTTCTTTACCATACTCAAAAGGCATATCAAATTCTTCTATGTCAAAACTTAGTAAAATCATGATTGTTGGTCTAAATTGGTGTCTCTTATGATGTAATTGGGTCTTTGTTTGGATTGCATAAAAAGCTTGCCGACATAGATGCCAACGATACCCAAGACGATTAAATTGAGTCCTCCAAAGAAAACTATAGTAAAAATAACGGAGGCCCAGCCCGAAATCACATGTCCAAAATATAAGCTATGGAAGACATAAATGATATAAAACAAAAAAGCTATTGCCGAGGTAGATAATCCCAAAAAGATAGATAGGTACAAGGGACGTATGCTAAAGGAAGTGATTCCTTTGAGTGCAAATTGCATCATTTTTTTGATGGTATATTTACTGTTTCCTGAAAACCGCTCGGAAGGAACATAATCAATCGCAAATTGTTTGAACCCTATCCAGTTAATTAACCCTCTAATGAATAATTCATTTTCTGTGAAGGCAAAAAAGACTTTGGCTACTTTTTTGTCCATTAATCTAAAGTCGGCTGTTCCAGTTTCAATTTCAATCTCCGATATGTAATTGATGAACTTGTAAAAATATTTGGAGGTTATTTTTTTAAAAACGGGTAGGTTTTTATCCTCTAAACGTCGAGTATAAACGATGTCATACCCTTCTTGCCATTTCTGGATCAATTCTGATATTAATTCTGGGGGGTGTTGCATATCTCCATCCATGGTTATCAAGCAATCACCAGTTGCCAGATTCAAACCAGCCATTAATGCATTCTGATGACCGAAATTACGGGATAACTCTATGTAAAATAACTTGGAATCTATTTCAGATAGAGCTTGTAAAATAGATAAAGTGGCATCTTTACTTCCGTCATCAACAAAAATAAGCTCATAATCGTACGGTAGTTTTTGTAGTACGGTATGCAAAGTTGCTATTATTAATGATATGTTTCCTTCTTCATTAAAAGACGGAACAACAATGGATATTTTTTTTTGACTAACTAGCATCAGTTGGATATATCGTTGTATTTATTGAATTTTTTGGTGTACATTTCGTAGAGAATGGCAATCCAAATCAGCACGCAAGGTAATGCTTTTAAAGCATAAGGGCGAATGTAGTTGTCTCTTAAAAAACGAGGAATTAAGTCCGAAGGCGAAAAACTGGTTAGCACAATTGCAAAAATAAACAGAAAAATGTAAAATTTGGATATTGGTTTCGGCTGAATGACAAACCAAATTGCTACGCCAACGATGGCAATAATATAAGTTGGAGATTCTGAACCTGAACTGAATATTACAGTAAATACAAGTGTTGAAGCAAGCAACAGTAAACGGTACGATTGTTCTTTGTATTGATTGATTCGTAGATATTGTAATCCAAACAAAATAATCCCACTGATCAAAAAGGGAAGGTTTGAAATACTGCTATCCTGCATAATCCTGCGTACCATTCCCATTAAGCAAATGTCTTGGTACGAATTTAATCCTGCGTTTTCACCATTTTTTACCACCAAACGATTGTACCATTCTAGGTAAGTTTGAATAATGTAATTGGGTGATGAGATAAGCATAGGGAGTACAAAAAACACGGTACTCCAGAAGAATAACGATAAAATAAATTTGATTTTATTTTTAGAAAAAAAGAAAAATGCCAATCCTACAATACCATATAGTTTGATAAAAATACCAAGAACAATAAACATGGCCGACCAAAAATCTTTTTGCTTCTCAATGTTTATAAAGGAGAATAGAATAATGGCAGTCATCAACGGATTGAACTGTAAACCGAGAATGGTGGTTATGAATTCTTGAAGACAAATCCACAGTACTGCATTTATTTGAGTTGCTTTTAAGGGGAGTTGTGTAATTGCCAAAATCAGAATTGCCGCATTGAATAATCCCCAAAAAGGTAATCCTAGATAATCAGGTAAAACAGCAAAAGGAGCTATTACAAAACTAAATATGGGACCATAATGATTATGGTCAAAATATTCGTTTGGGTATTCGGTATATAAATGAAGTTTGTTTATGGTGTGGAAATAAACATTTTTGAAAATTTTATAATTGTTGTATTTGTCCTTGGATAATTGTTTGATAACCGATACCAATGTTACAATAATCCAGATAGTAATGATATATTTTTTGTTGTTAAAAAAAGGTTTGCTTAAGACCTTTTTTATATATTGTAGAATGCGATCTTTAATCATTTTTTTTTTGAGCGAATATAGAGAAAAAATGAATAAATTGGAAATGGAATTCACGATAGAAAGTAAAGCGGTAGTTTTTTAAAAATAAATTCCAAATTCCAATCAATGCTATAAATTGGAATTTGGAATTTCAGAATTAGAATTTTCCTTCTTAAAATTATATTTTGGTCTACACTGCTACATCGTATTCGCGTAAAGCATTATTCAAAGATGTTTTTAAATCGGTCGATGGTTTACGAGTACCAATAATTAAGGCACATGGTACTTGAAAATCACCAGCAGGGAATTTTTTGGTATAGCTACCAGGAATCACCACCGAACGGGCAGGAACAAATCCTTTCATTTCGATAGGAGTCTCGCCGGTAACGTCTATAATTTTTGTAGAAGCTGTCAAGCAGACATTGGCACCAAGAACGGCTTCTTTACCTACGTGAACGCCTTCGACAACGATACAACGAGAACCAATAAAGGCTCCGTCTTCGATAATTACTGGAGCCGCTTGCAAAGGTTCAAGTACACCGCCAATTCCAACACCACCGCTTAAGTGAACGTTTTTGCCAATTTGGGCACAACTCCCTACAGTTGCCCAGGTGTCGACCATAGTACCTTCGTCTACATAAGCACCAATATTTACATAACTTGGCATCAATACTACATTCTTTGCAAGGTAAGCACCATATCTTGCCACTGCATGCGGAACAGCCCTGACTCCCAGTGCCGCATACCCGCTTTTTAATTTCATTTT
>JAYVGE010000295.1:0-7924 GCA_043772515.1 Flavobacterium sp.
ACGCAATTACAATATAGCCTGACTTTTTTCTCCTCACCTCAGGTTTTCTCTTTTCGATAGAGGAGGGATTGGGTTGTATTATAATTAGGTTTGGTATAATAGACTCAAAAATCTTTAAAAATCAAGGTTATACAACCAAAACAGACTCTTAAAACAGCATTTATTTAGAATTCAAATACAACAACTGCCAAAATAATCCGTTACTTAACGCCCGTTTTAAAGATTAGTAGTATTTTTGAATGGCGGATAATCCGTAAGTATAATCTAAAATTAAAAATACTAAGCATGAGAATAGTTCAATCATTTCTTTTAGGAATCTTTTTGTTGATGGCTTGTAACACTATCACAGCACAAAAAGGATTTGGAGTTAGAGCTGGAATTAATATTTCGGGGGTCTCAAAAGGAAATATCCCAAACACAGACAATCTTACGGGTTTCTATCTTGGAGCATACAAAGAAATTCCGTTGGTAAAAAGTTTACTATTTATACAACCCGAATTACAGTTTTCGAAACAAGGATTCAGTACCAAAACAACCGATTTTAATCTTAATTATTTAACGGTTCCTGTTCTTGCCAAAGTGTATTTGGCTAAAATGTTTAGTTTTGAGGCTGGTCCTCAGTTTGGTGTAAAAATTAGTGATACTACTGATGATTCTGGATATAATTTCAAAACATTCGACACAGCAATGGCAGTAGGAATGTCATTTAATTTGCCTTTGGGACTTGCTATTAATGGGCGTTACATTGGTGGTTTTGGTGAGGTAATCAAAAACAGTGATGCCAAAAACCAAGTAATTCAATTAGGAGCTAGCTTTACCTTTTAAGACGCTTCTAATTTTTGAATTTATAAATCGCTAGGATGTTTGTTCTCTTGTCCAAATAACAAACAGTAGACATATTCTACTATCGGAGTGAAATTCAATGGTAAAAAAAGTTCTTAAAAAATCGGAATCCTGATGGGACCAGCATCCTTTTTAGAAGGCTTCCGATAGATCGGGATTCTCACCTCCTAAAAAGATATTTTGGACAGATGGAAATAGCTACACACTTCGACTTAGCTCAGTGCTAGCTTCCACTTAGCTCAGTGCTAGCTTCCACTTGGCTCGAGATATCCAAATAAAATTAAAAAAATTTCGATTCCACTAAATATAATCGTTATTTTGTGGATTCTAATTTTTTGCTTTATTATGTTGAAAAACAATCTGAAATATATTTTATTTTTACTAGTATTAGTTCTAACTAGTTGTGCCAAAAGAGGTAGTATCACGGGTGGCCTCAAGGATACGATTGCCCCGATTTTGAAGGCGAGCTATCCAAAAAACTTTAGCATCAACTTTAAGGGAGACGAAATTAAATTGGTTTTTGACGAAAACATCAAGCTAAAAAATCTAAACAAACAATTGATTATTTCGCCACCGATGAAGAATGAACCTTTGATTTTACCAACCACGGTGAGTAAATTCATTACCATAAAGATAAAAGATACCTTGCAACCCAATACTACTTATAGTTTTAATTTTGGTCAAAGTATTGCCGACAATAATGAAGGAAACCCTCTTAATCAATTTAAGTATGTGTTTTCGACAGGAAGTTATATCGATTCTTTGGCACTTGGCGGAAGAGTCAAAGATGCCTACAATAAAGAAGTCGAATCGTTTGTTTCTGTGATGCTTTATGAGATCAATGCCGCTTTTAAAGATTCGATTGTTTACAAAGAGAATCCGAGGTACATTACCAATACTTTAGACAGCTTGAAAACGTTTCGGCTAGAGAATTTAAAAGCAGGGAAATACCTTCTTGTAGCAATGAAAGACAACGGCGGAAATAACAAATTTAATCCCAAGAAAGACAAAATTGGTTTTAACAAACAGTTTATTACTATCCCAAATGATACGATTTACGAATTGGAATTGTTTAAAGAAACACTTCCGTTTAAGTCGTTTAAACCAAGTCAGGTTTCCGGAAACCGTTTGGTTGTGGGCTACGAAGGCATGGCCAACACTGCACCATCGAAGCCTGAGATTGTATTAAAAAACAAAAACGAAATCCTAAGGACTATCATTACCCAATTGCCAAAAAAAGATTCTTTACAAGTGTGGTACAAACCCTTAAAAACCGACTCCTTGTCGTTGGCAATCGTAAAAGACAACTACAAAAAGAATTTTACATTCAAGATAAAGGACCAAAAGAAAGATACTTTGAATATTAGTTCGTTGCAAAACGGGGTGCTTAATTTTCGGGAACGCTTTACGCTAAATACGGCAACTCCATTGGTTCGCTTTGATAATTCAAAAATAAAACTAACCAATAAAGATTCGGTCGATGTCGCTTTTACGACAGAATACAACGTGTTTGACCAGCAATTATACTTCGATTTTAAGAAAGAACCACTAGAAAAATACGCTTTTACTTTTTTGCCAGGTGCCTTAATCGATTTTTATGACAACGCAAATGACACTTTAAAATACAATGTTAGTACTATCGATTTTACAGAATATGGTAATCTACGAGTACAATTACAAAATGCAAAACGATTTCCTATAATTGTAGAACTGACCAATGCCAAAGGCGAAGTACAAGCCAAAGAGTACACCGAAAAAGACACTACCATCGATTTTAATTTATTACTACCCAGTCTTTATTCGCTTCGTATTATCTACGACGACAATAAAAACAAACAATGGGATTCTGGAAATTATCTAGAGAAACGCTATGCCGAAGAAGTACTTTATTTTGGCAAAGAAATAGATGTACGCTCTAATTGGGATGTAGAACAACCCTTTGATCTGAGTATTCCTTATAGTCCAGAACCGAAAAAGAAAACAGAAAAGAAAACAGAAAAGAAGAAGCAGAAGGAGAAACAATAAATTACTATTCTAATTTTACAGAAAATGTTGTGCTGTTTTTTAACAAGAAGTATTTTTCAACTATGTAATACAAGAACATTTAAGCAAGCGCTTTTACGTTTATCAGCTCAAATTACAGGAATTTATAGCTCTTGTTTAATTGATAGATAAATCACACCTTTACTCTATTATAAAAGTATCCCTATCGCTCAAAAAATCGAGTTTTTTTCGGGTTTCAAGCATTTTTTCTTTGTCTAAATCTACGACCGAAATACTTTCTTTTTCGTGTGGTTCAACGGCATAATCCCCAAGAAAATCGACTACTTGCGAGTGTCCGTTATATTGGTACCCATTGCCATCTTCTCCTATTCTGTTGACACCAACTACGTAGCTCATGTTTTCTATGGCGCGGGCTTTTAGCAATACATCCCAAGCATTAATACGTACTTTTGGCCAGCTCGCAACGTAAAGAAGTAAATCGTATTGCTCGGTATTTCGAGCAAAAACAGGAAAACGCAAATCATAGCAAATTTGTAAACATATTTTCCAGCCCAGATAGTCAACAACAACTTTCTTATTCCCTTTTGTATAAATTTTATCTTCTCCAGCAAGACTAAACAAATGCCATTTATCATAAAATTGGAGTTCTCCCGACGGAAAAACAAAGACCAATCTGTTGCAAAAACAACCGCTTTCTTCTACAATTAAACTTCCCGCAATAGCGCAGTTTTTATCCTTTGCCAAAACTTTAAGCCAACTTATGGTCTCGCCTTGCATGGTTTCAGCCAGCTCGTTCGGATTCATTGTAAAACCAGTGGTAAACATTTCGGGAAGCACTATCAGATTTACTTTTTCTGTAATAGCATTGATATTTCTTTCAAAATAGTTTCGGTTACCAACGGGGTTTTCCCAAAACAGTGGGCTTTGAATTAAAGCGATTTTCATTTTTTATGTAAATATAAAAAAAAACGCATTCAAATAAATGAATGCGTTTTTTTATTATCTAAAATTTTTACTTGCTTATTTAGCAATACTTGCCGAAAGATATTCTCTGTTCATACGAGCAATATTCTCCAAAGATATTCCTTTAGGACACTCTACTTCACAAGCACCAGTATTGGTACAGTTACCAAAACCTTCTGCATCCATTTGATGTACCATATTCAATACACGATCTGTGGCCTCTACACGTCCTTGTGGTAACAAGGCATATTGAGAAACTTTTGCCGCTACAAATAACATAGCCGAAGAGTTCTTACAAGTGGCAACACAAGCACCACAACCAATACAAGCAGCAGCGTCAAAAGCATCATCAGCATCCTTTTTGTTAATCGGAATAGTATTGGCATCGATTGTATTTCCTGATGTATTTACAGATATAAATCCACCAGCATGTTGAATTCTATCAAAAGAAGTTCTATCTACCACTAAATCTTTAATTACTGGAAAAGCTTTGGCTCTAAAAGGCTCGATAAAAATAGTATCACCGTCTTTGAACATTCTCATGTGCAACTGACAAGTAGTTACAGCTCTGTCTGGACCATGTGCTTCTCCGTTGATAAACAACGAACACATTCCACAAATTCCTTCGCGACAATCGTGATCAAAAGCGACAGGATCCTCCCCTTTGTTGATCAATCCTTCGTTTAAAATGTCTAGCATCTCCAGAAATGACATATCAGGATCTACATGATCGATAGGATATTCTACAATTGCTCCTTTATCTTGGGCGTTTTTCTGACGCCATATTTTTAATGTAAGTTTCATTTTACTTCAGTTTGAAAGTCATAAAGTCGAAGGTCGAAAGTCGTTTGACATTAAGACATTTGACATTTGACAAGATTATTTATAACTACGTTGTACCAATTTGACATTATCAAACACCAATGCTTCTTTGTGCAGAACAGCATCACTCGGTTTTCCTTTGTACTCCCAAGCGGCTACGTAAGCAAAATTTTCGTCGTCCCGTTGCGCTTCTCCTTCTTCGGTAGCATATTCTTCACGAAAGTGACCACCACAAGATTCGTTTCTATGCAAAGCATCTTTGGCAAACAACTCTCCTAATTCAAGAAAATCGGCAACACGAGTCGCTTTTTCTAACTCTTGATTGAATCCCTTGTCTGTCCCTGGTACTTTTACATCCTTGTAAAACTCTTCGCGCAAAGCGGCAATTTCTACTATAGCTTCCTTTAATCCTTTTTCGTTACGAGCCATCCCTACTTTGTCCCACATAATCTTCCCTAATTTCTTGTGAAAATAGTCTACAGAATGTGTTCCATTATTACTCATGAAACGCTCTATTTGATCTTTAACCTCTTTTTCTGCAGCAATAAATTCTGGTAAATCGGTAGAAATAGTTCCCATTTTAATATCTGGAGCCAAATAATCGCCTATCGTATAAGGAAGGACAAAATAACCATCGGCCAAACCTTGCATCAAAGCCGAAGCCCCCAAACGATTGGCACCATGATCTGAAAAATTCGATTCTCCGATAGAAAAACAACCCGGAATAGTGGTTTGCAAATTATAATCTACCCAAGTTCCTCCCATCGTATAATGTACCGCAGGATAGATCATCATTGGGGTTTTGTATGGATTCTCATCAACAATTTTGTCATACATTTGAAACAAGTTACCATATTTATTGGCAACGATTGCTGTTCCTAATTTAATAACCAACGCTGCATCACTGGCATCCAAACCTTTTACATAAACTTGCTCTTTACCATACCTTTGTATTGCAGCAGCAAAGTCTAAATAAACAGCTTCCCCTGTTTTATTAACACCAAAACCAGCATCACATCTTTCTTTTGCAGCACGAGATGCAACGTCTCTAGGTACTAGATTTCCAAAGGCAGGGTATCTTCTTTCTAGATAATAATCTCTTTCTGATTCCGACAAATCGGTTGGTTTCTTTTTGCCTTCGCGAATAGCTTGCGCATCTTCGAGTTTTGCAGGAACCCAAATACGACCATCATTACGCAGTGATTCTGACATTAATGTTAGTTTCGACTGGTGATCTCCCGAAACTGGAATACATGTTGGGTGAATTTGAGTATAACAAGGGTTGGCAAAAAAGGCTCCTTTTTTATGAATTTTCCAAGCCGCAGTAGCATTACTACCCATAGCATTGGTCGACAAGAAAAATACATTTCCGTAACCTCCCGAAGCAATAACTACAGCATGAGCCGAATGTCTTTCGATTTCTCCAGTAATTAAGTTCCGAGCGATAATTCCTCTTGCTTTTCCGTTTACGATTACTAAATCTAGCATTTCGTGACGGTTGTACATTTTTATTTTTCCACGACCTATTTGGCGGTTCATTGCCGAATAAGCGCCTAATAACAATTGTTGCCCGGTTTGACCTTTGGCGTAAAAAGTTCTAGAAACCAGTGTTCCTCCAAAAGAACGATTGTCTAATAATCCTCCGTATTCACGTGCCAACGGAACACCTTGTGCCACACATTGGTCAATAATATTAGTCGAAACTTCTGCCAAACGGTGTACGTTGGCTTCACGAGCGCGATAATCGCCCCCTTTTACCGTATCATAAAAAAGACGGAAAGTAGAATCTCCATCTCCTTGATAGTTTTTTGCCGCATTTATTCCACCTTGAGCCGCAATAGAGTGCGCACGACGTGGTGAATCCTGAAAACAAAAAGCTTTAACATTATATCCTAATTCTGCCAAAGTTGCTGCTGCAGAACCTCCAGCTAGTCCTGTACCAACAATAATAACATCTAAATTACGTTTGTTAGCAGGATTTACTAAATTAATATGATCTTTATAATTTGTCCATTTGTCCGAAATTGAACCTTCTGGTATTTTTGAGTCTAATGCCATTATAATTGGATATTAATGATTGAAATGATGAAATAATGCAATAAAAACAAACCCAAAAGGGATTACAATTGCAAAAGCATAACCTAATTTATGTAAGTTTTCTTGATATTTGTTTTTTACGCCAACTGATTGAAATGAAGAACTGAATCCGTGCCATAAGTGGACTGAAAGCAGCACAAAAGACAAGCAATACAAACCTGTACGCACTGGACTTACGAAATTCTCTCCTAACTCATGAAAATATCTTGTTGGATTTAATTCGTTTGCTGCAATATATTTGTAATCCATTTCAGGAAACCAAAAGTCATAAAAATGAAGTGCAATAAAGGCCAAAACAACAGACCCAGAAATAATCATATTTCTTGAAGCCCAAGAAGCATTTGAAGCACCGTTGTATTTTGCATATCCAACAGGTCTTGCGCTACGGTTTTTGAAATCTAAAACAAAACCCATGATAAAGTGAAAAATAACTCCTACAACCAAAATAGGCTGAATAACGTACTGAACTAAAGGATTGTAGCCCATAAAATGAGAAATCTCATTGAATGTTTCGGGACTAAACACCGAAGTCATATTAATAAAAAAATGCTGCGCTAGAAACAACATCAGAAAAAGTCCTGAAAGCGCCATAGCTATTTTTTTTGCTATTGACGACTTCAATAATGCAGATTTTGCCATAATATTTGAATAAATTTGTATTAAAAGTTTAACAAAAATAAAGCAAATAGAGAGGAACTACAACCTTTTCGTTCTTATTTATAATGATTTTAAAGTGCTTACTTAAAGCTCACAACATACTCCTACAAAAACACAAAAACACCTATTTCACATATTAATTTTGATTCTCGTTTTTTATATTCAGTTTTATTATTGATTTAACATCAAGTAGCGCATTTTGTTTTCAAATCCCTAAAAACAAAAGAAAACAAAGCTTTGAACCCAGAAAAAATTGCATTTCAAAAACCGAATTTTACCTTTATATTTTAAAAATAAAGAAGCATGAAAACAGGAATTGATGCCATCTCTTTTGATGTTGCCAAGATACATTTACCGATAAAAACTTTGGCGAAAGCAAGAAACATTGACCCTCAAAAACTAGAAAAAGGATTGGGTTTAATTCAAATGACTTTACCCGACACACACCAAGATAGTGTTGTTTTTGGTGCCAACGCATTGACCAAACTTATCCTAGACAACAACATCAATCTGGATGAAATTGCCAGAATATATGTCG
>JAYVGE010000296.1:0-7919 GCA_043772515.1 Flavobacterium sp.
CTAATTATAATACAACCCAATCCCTCCTCTATCGAAAAGAGAAAACCTGAGGTGAGGAGAAAAAAGTCAGACTATATTGTAATTGCGTTTGGTATTAGAATTAAAAAGTCTACTCAATTCGTGTTAGTGCCTTAATTTTTTAAATCAAAATATCACTTTCCAAATCCGATTTTTCGATAAGGAAATCAAAGCCTAGTTTAGAAACCAACTCAATCACGAGATTTTTATACCAGTTTTCTGATTTGGGATGAATGTATATTTTCTCAATTAATTGGGTAATATCGACATTGATTTTTAGCCCTTCATTAATTGTAACATTACTTTTTCCTGCATCGGTAATAATACGCACTTCTCGTTCGTATTGAAAACTTTTTCGTTTAAACAAAAAAGGAAAGAACATATCGTCAAACGGAATGTATTCTTTTTTGTAATCGATATAGTTGACCTCTCCGATATATTGGTTAAAGTTTGTTTCAGGCAGAAGCGCATTTTGTAATCTTCGAATTGTCGATTGTATAGCCAAACCTTCACTGTTTTGGGTAAAGATTTGCCACATCGCAAAGGATTCGTATTCGTTGATGTGCCAGCTACTGATAGCGACTTTCTCGCGATGTGTTTTGTAATAATTTAAAAAATCGGGATTGTTAATCGAAAGCTTTCGAATTTCTTCGAATGTAGGCTCGCTAAAAGTCCCTTCGTACTGATCTTCAAATTTATCCGATCGAGACATAAATAACTTGTTAGAGAGTAATAAATCTAGAAACTTAGACAAGTCAAGGTACTTCCAAACGATAGTGTCTGGATCTTCTGGAAGTTTTATACTTGGGTTGTCTACGTACATTTTTTTTTAGCTTTAAAGATTAAGTAAATGTTTCAAAATAAAACCTTTACTAAGAAATAGAATTATCTGAATTTTTTCGTCAAAAAAAGCTTAAATCAAAAAGAAACATTACTCAAACGACTGCATCATAACCAATTTGTTATAAGTGCCGTTTAGGGCTATCAATTCATCATGTTTTCCTTGTTCTACAATTTTTCCTTTTTGCATCACTACGATTAAATCTGCTTTTTGAATGGTCGAAAGTCTATGCGCAATTACAATAGAGGTTCGGTTTTGCATCATGTTTTCTAGTGCTACTTGTACAAATTTTTCACTTTCGGTATCCAATGCCGATGTTGCCTCGTCTAGAATCATAATCGGAGGGTTTTTTAGAACAGCACGAGCAATAGATAATCGCTGTTTTTGTCCGCCCGAAAGTTTGTTCCCGCTATCGCCAATGTTGGTGTAAATTCCTTCTGGCAAGTCGGTTACAAATTCGTAGGCATTAGCAATTTTTAGCGCTTCAATAATTTCTTCATCGGTTGCGTCTTGTTTTCCTAACGAAATATTCGCTTTTATAGTATCATTAAACAAAATGCTGTCTTGAGTCACCAATCCGATTAAATCACGTAAGGAATGCATTTCCCAATCTTTTATATCGACACCATCTATTTTTATAGTACCTTCTTGAACTTCATAAAAACGAGTTAATAAATTGGCAATAGTACTCTTTCCGCTACCAGATTGACCAACAAGAGCGACTGTTTTTCCTTTTAGAACTTCAATCGAAAAGTCTTTCAAGACATTTTCTTCTCCATATGCGAAATTAATATTTTCAATAGATATCGATTTGTCAAACGTTTTTTTTCTAAAAGCATCGGTCTTGTTGGTAATAGTGTTTTCTTGTTCTAATAACGAAAAAACTCTTTCGGCAGCTGCTAAACCACTTTTTACTTGATACGAAGCTTTTGAAATTGCTTTTGCTGGTGTAAGGATTGTATAAGCCAATGCAATATATCCTATAAAAGCAGTACTGCTTAACGTTTGCTCTATTAAAACCATGTGTCCGCCATACCATAATAATGTTGCAATAGTAACAATTCCTAAGAATTCACTCATAGGAGAAGCCAAATTGTTTTTATTAGCAATACTATTAGATAATTTTAACAATCTATTGATAGAGTCGTTGAATTTGTTGATAAAAACGTTTTCGGCATTGAAACCTTTTACTACTTTTAATCCGCTCAATGTTTCGTCAAGTGTAGAAATAAAAATACCCGATTCTTGTTGTGCTCTTTGTGATTTTGATTTTAAATTTTTTCCAATTCTAGAGATAATAAACCCCGAAATAGGAATGAAGATAAAGACAAACAAAGTTAGTTTGGCACTAATAACAAACATTGCAATGATAGAGAATAAAATAGTAAGTGGTTCTCTTATTATTAATTCCAGTATTTGAAAAAAGGAATTTTGAACTTCACTCACATCACCAAGCATACGAGCCATTACATCCCCTTTTCTAGTGTCTGAATAAAAGGAAATAGGCAAATGTATTATTTTGTGATATAATTTTTGGCGCAAATCTTTCAAAACACCATTTCTTAGCACCGTTACATGTCTTGAGGCCAAATAATTGAAAATATTTTTAAATAAAAAAGTACCAATTACAATTCCGATTACAAATAGCAACGCAAATTGCTGACCGCTATCATTGGTTAGTTTTGTGATGTAATAATTTAAATATTCTTCACTAAAATCTTTTATTTTTCCAAACTCTGTAAAAGTAGGTTTTACGAGTACTCTTTGCGTTTTTTGAAACAATACATTTAGTGTTGGAATAAGTGTTACCATTCCTAACGTACTAAAAAACGCATAAAAAACATTAAAAATAATATTCATTGTTATGTTTTTCCTGTACTTAAGAGCAAAGGGTATTATTTTTTTGAAGTTATTGTCCATAATTTTCTATTTCTTATTTTTTGCTAAAAGCACTAAAATTGCTACTCTCGAATCTAGCTCAATTGCATTTCGCTAATAATATTTTTTATTTTATCATTCAGAATAGCATCCACTTCTTCAAAATCATCAACAGCATCGAGTGGCGTATTGACGCTAATATAGAATTTTATTTTTGGTTCTGTCCCGCTTGGTCTAGCGCAAATTTTAGAGCCGTCCTCTGTATAATAAATCAAAACATCCGATTTTGGGATACTCATAATCTCCTCTTCATTGGTAAACAGATTTTTTGCGATACTCGATTTGTAGTCTTCAAGCATTACTACTCTTTGTCCGTTTATTTCTTTCAATGGATTTTCGCGCAAGTCTACCATCATCTGATTGATTGTTGCCAAGCCTTCGATCCCTTTTTTGGTGATCGCAACCAAATGTTCTTTGTAAAAACCATACTCAACATAATATTCTAGCAAAGTTCTATATACCGAGCTTCCATTGACTTTGGCCTGCGCTGCCAATTCGCATATTAATAAGGTCGCTGCAACGGCATCTTTGTCTCGTACGGCATCACCTATCATGTATCCAAAACTTTCTTCTCCTCCACCAATAAATTCTAGTTCAGGAAAATCTTTTATCATTTTGGCAATCCACTTAAATCCTGTCAATCCTACTTTGCATTCTACTCCGTAAGCTGTTGCCAATTCCATTATCATAGGAGTAGAGACAATTGTCGAACCTACAAATTGCTTTCCGTTTATTTTCCCTGCTTTTTTCCATTGTTCGAGTAAAAAAGCAGTCATCAAAATCATAGTTTGATTACCGTTAAGCAATACCATTTTTCCTTCATTGTTTCGAACGGCAACACCCAAACGATCGCAATCAGGATCGGTCCCAATTACAATATCGGCATTTAGTTTGTCTGCCAATGCCAAAGCCATTGTAAGAGCTTCTGGTTCTTCTGGATTTGGAGATTTTACAGTTGGAAAATCGCCATTGGGTTCTGCTTGTTCTGGAACAATATGTACATTGGTATAACCGGCTTTCTCCAAAGTTGGAGGAACCGAAACAATCGAAGTACCGTGTAGCGAAGTAAAAACGATATTTAGATTGGTTTTGGCAGCTATCGATGTATCAAAACTGGCATTTTCTACGGACGATTTTATAAAAGCGGCATCAATTTCGGTGTCGATATACTGTATAAGATCTTCATTGGCTGTAAAACGAATTGCATCGTAATTTAGTTTTTCAATAGTATCGATAATGGCACTATCTTGCGGAGGAACAATTTGTCCGCCATCTTCCCAATATACCTTGTAGCCGTTGTATTCAGGTGGGTTGTGAGATGCTGTCAATACGATTCCGCATTGGCATCCTAAATATTTAACAGCAAAAGACAATTCGGGAGTCGGTCGTAAATCCGAAAATAAATAGACCTGAATCCCATTGGCAGAGAAAACATCTGCAACCACTTTGGCCAAAACTTGGCTGTTATGGCGACAATCGTAAGCGATAACGACTTTTAAAGGCTGGTTTAGAAAAACCTGACGCATATAATCGGAGATTCCTTGCGTATTTTTTCCTAACGTGTATTTATTGATACGGTTGGTTCCCACGCCCATCACGCCACGCATGCCACCGGTACCGAATTCTAGATTTTTGTAAAAACTTTCTTCCAGTTCTTTGGGAGATGTAGTCATCATTTTTTTGATGGCTTCTTGTGTCTGATTATCAAATGTTGGCGTTAGCCATTGGTTTACTGCATCCAGAATGTTTTGTGCTATGTGCATTTTAGTAGTTTAAAGTTATTTTAAAAACGCAATGTTTTCAAAGTATTATTTTTTTTCAGGAGCTAATCCTGCTTTCCGCTTTATCTTTTCTTGCCTGATTGCTTCGTTTCTCGCAAAGACAGGCAAGAAAAGGATGCCGCTACTATCAGGGCTAGTCACAAATCTATATAAAACTAGTTTTTGTAACCAATTTTGTTTTCTCTTAAGGAAATAAAATTGATTCGTAAATATTTATATATCGTGCGAATCAAGAGTTAGAATTATGATTATTGTGCCTAACGGCACATTTCAATCCTTTATTTGCGTATAATGGTTCAAAAATGAATTGTTATTTTCTGTTGTGTTCTCTCTGAATCATTGCAAAAAAAAACATCTTAAAAGGAGTGTCTTACTTGCTGCTTCAAAAAGATAGATCTAAAAATCTAAGACGTCTAAAGTATCTATCTAAAAATTCACTTCACTAGAAACTTTATAACGCCCTTCGTTGCTTTTGGTACGCAAAATAATTTCTCCAAGAAATCCAGCCAAAAACAATTGCGTTCCCAATACCATTGTTGTCAAAGCAATGTAAAACCACGGATTGTTTGTAACCAAGCTGTAACTCATATTATTGTATAAATGATACAATTTAGATATTCCAATAAAACCAGCAGCAAGAAAACCAATGATAAACATCATAGAACCTAAAGCGCCGAATAAATGCATCGGTCTTTTTCCGAATCGAGACAAAAACCATATTGTTATTAAATCTAAAAAACCGTTTATGAAACGATCCATCCCAAATTTGGTCTCTCCGTATTTACGGGCCTGATGTTGTACTATTTGTTCACCAATATTACCAAAACCAGCGTTTTTTGCCAAAACCGGAATATATCGATGCATTTCGCCCGAAACTTCTATGTTTTTTACCACTATGTTTTTGTAAGCCTTCAATCCACAGTTAAAATCATTCAGCGCAACTCCAGATGTTTTTCTGGCTGCCCAATTGAATAATTTGGAAGGAATGTTTTTGGCAACAACAGAATCGTATCGTTTCTTTTTCCATCCCGAAACCAAGTCGTATTTTTGGGTAGTAATCATATTATAAAGCCCTGGAATTTCGTCTGGGCTGTCTTGCAAATCGGCATCCATAGTAATGATAACATCTCCTTTGGCTTTGGCAAAGCCAGCATGCAAGGCTTGCGATTTACCAAAGTTTCGCATAAAGCGTATGCCTTTTACGTTTTGGTTTTCGGTTGCAAAACCTTCGATAATAGACCAAGAATTGTCTGTACTACCATCATCTAAAAAAATTATTTCGTAAGTATAATTATTAAACTGCATTACTTTTATAATCCAAGTATAAAGTTCTTGCAGTGATTCCTCTTCGTTAAGAAGCGGTATGAGTATAGATAAATTCATTAAATTAAAGACTTTGCGGTTTGTCGTTTTTTACGATTGCACCAATAATTAAGGAGTAAATTAAACCAAAGAAAGAATACATAGCAAGCGTAACAGGGAAAACAATTAAGGGATTCATAAATTTTTTCATCATTGCAATTCCAGATTCTACTTGTTCGCTAGTTAGATTAGGGCTTTTTTCAATCATTGCTTCTTTTGAAATGGCGATCATTTCATTTATAAAATCGGGAAAAATGTAATTGAAAATAATATTAAATACAGCATAAATAAAGGCCGCAACAAAAGTTATTGAAACACCCGTTTTTAAACATTCACCAAAAGAAATAAAGCCTTTGTTAATTTTTTTGTAGTTCGTGCAACCCATATAGATAAATAGAATAGGAAGTACCATGTAATTAGCAATATTTACAATTACTCCGACACTTGTATTTACCAACGATTTCATACCTACGATATACATGATAACGAATTCTAAAACCATCAGAACACCAAACAAAACACCGAATACAATTCCAGATTTTGCAGGAGAGATATTATTTTCCATAAGCTTGTTTAAATTAATCCACAAATATAGCAATTCCCAATTTATTAGGGACTATAAAAAGCTTTTTAGGAGTATAAAAAAAAGTGCTTCAAAAAATTGATTATTGAAAAATAATTGTAAATTTGCAAACTGAAAATAATTAAAAAAAGTTTTAAACAAAAAGAGTAGTTGTGTTTACACCTTTTTCTAACCATGAAGAAGCTTCAAAATAAAAACGCTCTAAACAATAAATAAAAAGTAAAGATGAAAAAAGGTACGCACCCAGAAAATTACAGATTAGTAGCATTTAAAGACATGTCAAACGAAGACGTGTTTATCACTAAATCTACTGCAGATACAAGAGAAACAATTATTCATGATGGTGTTGAATATCCAGTTGTAAAAATGGAGATTTCTAGAACTTCTCATCCTTTTTACACAGGAAAAAACAAACTTATCGATACTGCAGGACGTATTGATAAATTCAAAACTAAATACGCTAAACACGTTAAGTAATTGCAACTTGTTTATAAATAAAAAAAGCCTTCCTTTTCGGAAGGCTTTTTTTATGCACTAAATTAGATAAGAAGCAATCCTATTTCTGTAAATAAATAGAAATATTTGTAACTTTGAGCTTGATAACCAAATCCATAATTTAACAATTTCAAATCAATATTTATGAATTATATTCTCTTTGATGGTCCTGCTCGCAATGCGTTACTGCCTTTTACTTTTACCCGTCCTGTTGCGGATATTCTGGTAGGCATAATAACCATTCGCGAAAAATGGGAAATGCATTTGGGCTCGACAACAACGACGATAACCGAAGAATATTTGTCAGAAAAACACCCTATGGTCGAATTAGAAGAAAATGTAATGATAAATGCTTCCTTTCTTCCCAACGCTGTCTTGACAGAAATGGTAAGTAATCTAGAACCGAACCAAGCTATCTTTAAGGGAGAGCAAGTAATTGCATTTTTTACCCAAGAAGAGCAAGAAGAAGTCGATTTTGATTCTTACGAAATAATAGAATATGAGGATGATTGTTTGACAATCGAGCATTCTTGGGATATATTTTCTAAAAATGATGCTGCTATTCGAGAAGATTTTGAGTTTTTGACCCAAGGCAGAAAATCACAACCGATTCCTAAAAGTGTCAATGTAATTGCTCCAGAAAATATATTTATCGAGGAAGGAGCAAAATTAGCGTTTGTTACTTTAAATGCTTCTTTCGGTCCTATTTATCTAGGAAAAGATTCCGAAATTATGGAAGGATCTGTTATTCGAGGTCCTTTTGCTTTGTGCGAAAAGGCACAAGTAAAAATGGCGAGTAAAGTGTATGGCGCAACAACAGTTGGTCCGTATTCTCGAATTGGAGGTGAGGTAAAAAATGCGGTTCTTTTTGCTTATTCAAACAAAGGACATGAAGGTTTTT
>JAYVGE010000297.1:0-3229 GCA_043772515.1 Flavobacterium sp.
TTCAATCAAAATGGCAATAAAACGTTCCATAGAACCAAAAGGTGCTCGGTGGATCATTACAGGTGTATGTAATTCGTTGTCAGAGCCTTTGTAGGTCAATTCAAAACGTTCTGGCAGGTTGTAATCTACCTGAATGGTACCTAATTGCCATTGTCTGCCTAAAGCATCCTTTACCATGAAGTCTAATTTTGGACCGTAGAATGCGGCTTCTCCATAGGCAACAACGGTGTTTAATCCTTTGTCTTTTGCGGCATTGATAATGGCGTTTTCGGCTTTTTCCCAATTTTCGTCAGTTCCGATATATTTTTCTCTATTTTCTTGGTCACGTAGTGAAATTTGAGCCGTAAAGTTCTCAAATCCCAAGGATCCAAATACGTAAAGAACTAAGTCAATTACGTTTTTAAACTCTTGATCTAATTGGTCTGGTGTGCAAAAAATATGCGCATCGTCTTGAGTAAATCCTCGAACACGAGTTAAGCCATGTAATTCGCCACTTTGCTCGTATCTATAAACGGTGCCGAATTCTGCATAACGTTTGGGTAAATCTTTGTAAGACCAAGGTCTAGTGTTGTAGATCTCGCAGTGATGCGGGCAGTTCATTGGTTTCAATAAGAATTCTTCTCCTTCGGCTGGAGTACTTATGGGCTGAAAACTATCGGCACCGTATTTTGCATAATGCCCAGAGGTTACGTATAATTCTTTTTGTCCAATATGTGGTGTTACTACTTGTTCGTAGCCTCCTTTTTTCTGTGCTTTTTTTAGAAATTGCTCCAATCTATCGCGAAGAGCTGCGCCTTTTGGCAACCACAAAGGGAGTCCTTGTCCTACTTTTTGCGAGAATGCAAACAGTTCTAATTCCTTGCCCAGTTTTCTATGGTCACGACGTTTTGCTTCTTCTAGCAATTCTAAATATTCTGTTAAGTCTTTTTGTTTCGGAAAAGAAATACCATAGACACGAGTTAATTGTTTGTTCTTTTCGTTACCGCGCCAGTAAGCTCCTGCAACGCTCATTATCTTCATTGCTTTGATGATTCCTGTATTCGGGATATGTCCGCCACGACATAAATCGGTAAATGTAGCGTGATCGCAAAACGTAATGGTACCATCTTCAAGATTCGAAATCAATTCTGTTTTGTATTGATTTTCTTCTTTAGCATAAAAAGCCAAAGCTTCTTCCTTGGTAGAAGAGCGCATAGTAAATTCATGTTTCTCGCGAGCAACGGTCAAAACTTTATCTTCAATGGCTTTAAAGTCATTGTCTGTAATTACATCATCTCCAAGGTCGACATCATAATAGAATCCTTTTTCAATTGCAGGACCTATTGTTAGTTTTACACCTGGGTACATCTCTTGTAAAACCTGAGCCAAAACATGTGAAGTAGAGTGCCAGAAGGCTTTTTTTCCTTCGGCATCATTCCACGTATATAAAATAAGAGCACCATCGGTTGTCAGAGGGGTCGTCGTTTCAATCGTTGTGCCGTTAAAAGCTGCTGAAATAACATTTCTAGCAAAGCCTTCACTAATATTTTTGGCGACATCCATAGGTGTTGCGCCATCTTCAAACGTTTTAACCGATCCGTCGGGCAAGGTGATCTTAATCATTGTTTATTATTTTAAGATTGCAAATATAGGATATTACAAAAACACATCAAAATTTAATATTCATTCCTTGTAATAAGGATTTTATGACCTTTTTTTATTGTAGAAAGGTACTATTCCTGTAGATTGAAGCTATTTTTGTCTCTCTGTTTCTATCTTTTTGCTCACACAAAAAAGCATCTCTCCGAAAATGATTTCTACTTCTATGAGGTAGTTCTTTTTCAAAGAGTATTTTATTAAAAAAACAGTATACTTTTTTTATAAAATTTTAGATGAGCTTTATTATGTCATCAAAGAGCATCGTTAAGAGTGGAGGATGTAGACCAATTTTTTTGAAAAATAAAATAAAAACAGCTCAATTAATTGGAATAAAATCAGGATGTGTGTTTGTGAAAAACAGGGGTATTTACCTGTTTTTTAACGATATATATGTTTTAATTTCGTATTAAATAATTAAAATATTTCTGGTGTTTAGCTATGAAGCGGTTCAGGAATAAAGTGCAAAAGAACGAGTTAAAATGGGCGGGTTATTTATGAACAGTTCCTAGATATGTAATCAAAGAAAAATTAGGTACGAATCAAGTTAAATATAATTTCAAAATTGAGCATAACAATATAAAATAAAAAAAATGGACAATTCAAAAAATAGAAGCGGTTATTTTTTTAAAATCGTACTCATGATTTTTTTTATAGGATTAAACTCTTTAAATGCGCAGATTAAAGATACGGTATATGTAGAAATTGCAGCCATAGACCAACCCTTTATGTACAATAGATTGGGAGCTGCGCAACCCACAGGAATGATTTTTGCCCTGATGAGCGATTTGCAAGGCAATCTAACACCTGGAAATGCACGCCTAAGAAGCGACAAACGACCCCGACCAATTGTGTTACGTGCCAATAAAGGAAATGTACTAAAGATAAAGTTTACCAATTTATTAGCTCCCTATAATTCAGGTGCAATAGTCAATGCCTACAACACCGCCCTTCCGGCAACAGTAAGCCAAGTAGATGCACAAGGAATTTATCCCATGACTCGAAATGCAGGTATTCATATAAAAGGGATGGATATGGGCAAAAACATCAGTAGCGACGGGAGCTTCAATGGCAAGAATGACTCCAGTTTGGCTGTTCCAGGTGAGACCAAGATGTATTATCTAAATGCCACTGAAGAGGGCACTTTTATGCTCTATAGCACGGGAGCCGACGTGAGTGCAGGACCAAAATCTGGGGGACAGTTGACCAATGGTTTGTTTGGATCCATCAATGTACAACCCGAAAATGCCGAATGGTACCGAAGTCAAGTAACCCAAGCCGATCTAGATTTTGCTATTACCCATTATGAACAACAAGCCGCCAATCCTAGCAAACCGAATATTAGAATCGAAAAAAACAAAGTGCCTAATATTTACGATACCAAAAATATGTATCCAATTGTCAATTACAATGCAGTTTATCCTTCTGGACCAAAAGCGGGACAGCCCATTTTGAAAATGTACAAACAAATCCGTCCGAATTATAGACAATTAATATATACCGACTTAACAGCCATAATCACGGGACCTAATACTGGTAATTTTCCAGAAACCCAAAAAAGTCCTTCTTTCTTTAAAGTGCCAGCATCGCCCGA
>JAYVGE010000298.1:0-3227 GCA_043772515.1 Flavobacterium sp.
CGTTACTTTTGGGATTTACGGTTCTTGGCTCACAGTTAATTTGCGAAAATATTTATTAGGCAATGTTCGATTTGGAGACATCGATTTTAAATACGAAGGAGACGGTGGCGATTATTTTCTCTTAAATCTTAAAGGTTATTTTCTAACCGTAATCACCTTTGGTATTTATGGCTTTTGGTGGCAAAAAGACCTTTTTGACTATTATATCAATAATTTAAGTTTGCATAAAGGAAACGAATCGATCTCCTTGAATTCGACCGTAACTGGAGGCGACTTTTTTTCACTTTCGATTATTAATTTATTCATTATAATTGGTACCCTTGGCTTTGGATATGCATGGGTGGTTACAAGAACCATGACTTTTATCCTTAGCAAAATTGAATTGAACGGAACCATTGATCTCGATTCGATTCAACAAACCGAAGGCAACTTTAAAGATGCTACAGGAGAAGATATCAGCGATTTTCTGGATTTAGGACTTGTAATGTAATGATAACAAAAGTAACGGCTATTTTTTATGATGGTGTGTCGTCGGTATCCCAGCAAATAAGTCTGTTTTTTGATAAAAATCGGTCAGTTTTTGTTTTTGAAACAAAAAATAAAGAACAAAAAAATTGGAAATTAGAAGCCGTAACTTTTGATAAAAGAGGCGAAATATTGAGTCTTGCATATAGTATTGATTCTATAGAAATCATAAACATTCAAGATCCCGATTTTATTAAGAGCATAATGGCTTTTAGAAAACAGCATGGGCAAATTGGTTGGTACCAAAGAATGATCGATTGGGGTATACAATCGCACATCCTGTTTGCCCTTTTTATCATAGGAATTATTGCATTGTCTTATGTTTATGCCATTCCGTGGGCGGCCGAAAAATCGGTTGTTCTAATACCCGAAGAATATGATACCCAATTAGGAAATACCTTTTTTGAGCAAAGCATCCTCTTTGATTCTATTGATCAACCCAAAACCAAAGCGCTCCATTTATTTGCCAAAGAATTAAAACTCAATAATGCCAAACAATTGCGATTCAGGGTAGTTCATTCTAATACAGTAAATGCTTTTGCGCTTCCAGATGGTACTATCGTTGTTTATTCTGGAATATTGAAAGAGATGAAAAACTATGACGAGTTGGCGGGATTGCTTGGTCATGAAGCCTCTCATATAAATAATAGACACACGATGAAAATGTTGTGCCGAAATTTATCGGGCTACCTCTTTGTTTCGACAATTTTGGGAGATGCCAACGGTATCATGGCCGTTATTGGAGAAAATGTAAACAGCCTGCAATCGCTTTCTTTTTCGAGAGAATTTGAGCGGGAAGCAGACTTAGAAGGTTTTAAAATACTGATTGCCAACAAAATTAATCCCCAAGGAATGGCAAACCTTTTTAAACGTTTGCAAGCTCAGGAAAAACTGGAGATCCCTGCTTTTTTAAGTTCGCATCCTCTAACCGAAGAAAGAATTGACGATATCAATAAAATGATAAAAACAAATACCTTTCCTTACAATGACCATCCGAAACTAAAAAATTTGTTCGAAACACTACACAAATAGCATCCTTACTTACAAAGTCAAAAAAAACCATGTACCGTCATAAAAACAGTACATGGTTTTTTGTTTATTTTGAAGTAAATATAAGGAACCTCATTTAAAAAGAGGCTGTCGAGAGGAATTTTATTAAATTGCAAATTATTAGATTTTGTAATAGCAAGATCTAATAATTTGCAAAATTGAACCGTAAAATAAAACGCAAATGAAACTTTACCCTATAGAAACAGGCAATTTTAAACTCGATGGTGGCGCCATGTTTGGCGTTGTTCCCAAAACGATTTGGAACAAAACCAACCCTGCCGACTCCAATAATCTAATCGATATTGCCGCACGTTGCTTACTTATCGAAGATGGAGACCGTTTGATACTTATTGATACTGGAATGGGCAACAAACAATCGGAGAAGTTTTTTGGATATTATTCTCTTTGGGGAAACCATTCTATCGATGTTTCACTGGCAAAATACGGTTTTCACCGAGATGCTATTACCGATGTCTTTATGACGCATTTACATTTTGACCATTGTGGCGGAAGCATACAATGGAACGCTAATAAAACCAGTTATGAACCAGCGTTTAAAAATGCCAAGTTCTGGAGTAACGACAACCATTGGAACTGGGCAACCCAACCCAATCCGAGAGAAAAAGCATCCTTCCTCTCCGAGAATATTTTACCTATGCAAGAAAACGGACAACTTCATTTTATCAAAAGACCAGAAGGCGATTTTTTGACACAATCAGAACTTGATTTTGGTGTTTTATTTGTTGATGGACATACCGAAAAAATGATGATACCCCACATTGTTTATCAAGACAAAACAATTGTTTTTATGGCCGATCTGTTACCAACTGCAGGACATTTGCCGTTGCCCTTCGTTATGGGCTACGACACCCGCCCGCTTTTGACATTGCCAGAAAAAGAAAAATTCCTGAACCAAGCTGCCGAAAACAACTACTATTTATTCTTAGAACACGATGCCCACAACCCAATTATAACCGTGGAGCAAACCGAAAAAGGAGTTCGATTGAAGGAAGTTTTCAAATGCGAAGAAATTTTTTGAACCCTAAGTAAATATTTTAAAATAAACCATACAATTTGTCTTGTTCTTTTGCCCTTTTTCGTCGTTAAAAAATCTTTGAATAGAGGGATATTCAAAGATTTTTCGCCTAGAAAAATACCAAAATAACTTCGCCAAATTTTGCATAGTTTATTTCAAAACCTTTACTAAGCGCCCAGTTTAAATTTTAAACTGGCTTTTAAAAATGCAACAAATTAAATAGAATAGTAATTCTAAAATAGAAAATAGTACTTTTGTCTGTCATAAAAGAACCGAAAATTTAAAAATGGAAATATTCATCAAGCTTTCTCAATTTTTATTGAGCTTATCATTACTTATTATACTTCACGAATTAGGACATTTTATTCCTGCTAAATTATTCAAAACCAGAGTCGAAAAATTTTACTTGTTTTTTGATGTTAAATATTCCCTTCTAAAAAAGAAAATT
Organism: Flavobacterium sp.; assembly: GCA_043772515.1. Taxonomy (GTDB): domain Bacteria; phylum Bacteroidota; class Bacteroidia; order Flavobacteriales; family Flavobacteriaceae; genus Flavobacterium. The sequence goes on from JAYVGE010000298.1 coordinate 3,060, forward strand.
GGCGAAACCGAATACGGTATTGGTTGGTTGCCTCTGGGCCGCTATGTAAAAATATCAGGGATGATCGACGAAAGCATGGACAAAGAACAAATGGCTTTGCCACCGCAACCATGGGAATTTCGTTCTAAACCAGCTTGGCAACGTTTGATTATTATGTTGGGAGGCGTA
>JAYVGE010000299.1:0-21878 GCA_043772515.1 Flavobacterium sp.
AATTAGCTATAAGTGTTGGAGAATATTTTAGATTGAATACTTTACAAATGGAAAACATCATTCAAGAAGTTATACAAGTTACAAGCAACTGGAAAGCGATAGCCACAAAAATAGGAATTTCTAGAGCAGAGTTGGAAATGATGGAAAAGGCTTTTAACCAGTAAGGTCTGTTAAGAAAATAAATGCCGTTTCATTGGAGAAAATAAACTAAATATTCATCTTCAACTCCATATAAAAATGCTTTAAATATTATCAAATTAAGGAAAACCGTAAAATTCTTCCTTTTGGAAAGCTTATTTTTGGAAACTAATCTTTAAAACCTTTATTCTAATCACTATCATTCACTATATCGAAAGTGTATCAGCTATTCATGATTTAAAATAGTTTATTCTTATAAAAACGTATAAATTTACATTCATGTAAAGGATAGCAATTAAAAATATCAATAGATACTTTTAGTAAATATATTCCGGCAACATCAATTTTTAAAAATTACTTCGAACAGAGTGAATTTAAGGTTTTGAACATTTTTTTTGGAGATAATAGTACAATAAGATTAACTACTTTCTCCTTCAGTCAATTTCTTTATGTTTAATCAAAAGATATTGAACCAAGCAATATAAAATAATTTTATTAAATGAATTTTACACCAGGCCAACGCATCACTACTCGTGATGAAGATTTTATAATAAATGACAGTACTGAAAACAATGGTAACTGGATACTAAAAGTAGAAGGGATTTCCGAACTGGTAAAAGGAAAACGTTTTATTTTCGATACCAATATTGATAAAAACATACGAGTATTAGATCCTAGAGAGACACAACTAGTTGCCGATACTGATTATGGTTACCGTAAGACAAAACTGTTTGTAGAAAACCAAATTCGAAATTCTTCTGTTTACAGTAAGCAAATTACGATTGCGCATAAAGCAGCCTTTAACCTGGCTGAATATCAGTTAGAACCAACCTTGAAAGCTTTTGATTTACCAAGACCACGATTACTAATTGCTGATGGTGTAGGTTTAGGTAAAACAGTCGAAGTAGGTATTTTCCTTTCAGAAATGATTAAACGTGGAAAAGGAAAGCGAATTATGGTATTGGCGCTTAAATCTATTTTAGCGCAATTTCAGCAAGAAATCTGGAACCGTTTTGCCATCCCTTTAGTACGATTGGATTCGGATGGTATTTCTAGAATTAAATCGGACTTACCTGCCAATAAAAACCCTTTTGATTATTACGACAAAACTATTGTATCTATTGATACTTTAAAAAATAATGCCAAGTTTCAGCATTATATAGAAAAAACGAAATGGGATATTATCGTTATTGATGAATGTCATACGGTGTCTTATTCTGCATCACTTCGCGGTAGCTTAGCGCAATTACTTAGTACCAAATGTGAATCTCTTATTTTAACTTCTGCTACACCTCACAATGGTAAAAAGCAAAACTTTGCCAATCTTATTAATATGATTGAACCATTGGCGATTAAGGATGAACAAAACTATTGTAAAGACGATATTGAACCCTACTATGTTCGAAGATTTAAAAACGATATCGCTGATGAAGTGGTGCGTTCTAATTTCCAAGAAAGAGAGATTCGATCGATACATGCCGACTTGTCAGATGCAGAAAATGATTTCCTATCTATTCAACAAAAAATAAAATTCACTGCTTTAGAAGGACTAAATTCCGACGATATCACTGAAGATCTCTTTGGTAAAAAAACGAAAAAGGGTAAAAAGAAAGATTTACTTTTTGCCATCGGTCTTTTTAAGTCCTATATGTCATCTCCTGAGGCGGCCCTGAGTACAGTGAAGAACCGTATTCAAAAAGTGAAAGAGATTGAAGTACGGGAAGAAATAGTGGAACAAAATTTAGAAGTATTAGAAAATCTTAAAGATCAATTAGAAACCATCATTAGCTTAAGACTAGATACAAAATATACCGCTTTCCGTGATGAACTAATTAAATTGAAATGGAATGGTAGAAAAAATGATTTTCGAATTGTGGTCTTTGCAGAACGTATTGAGACATTAAAATCATTGCGTCAAAAACTGCAAGAAGATTTTAAATTAGATAACGAAGTAATTGCTGATTTTCATGGTTCTTTAACTGATATGGAGCAACAGCGCATTATTGAAGATTTTGGTAAAGCAGATTCTAATTATCGTGTTTTACTAACTTCTGATGCGGGTTCACAAGGGGTTAACTTACACTATTTTTGTAATCACATGTTCAATTACGACATTCCTTGGTCGTTGATAACATTAGAACAAAGAAATGGGCGTATCGATCGTTACGGACAAACCAAAACCCCTTACATCCACTACATCATTGCAAAATCTGACCTTGAGGGGCTGAAAGATGATTTACATATCGTCAATAAACTAAAAGAAAAAGAAGAAACGGTTTATCAATCCTTAGGAGATGCTGCTTCTGTCTACAAGCTCTACGATGCTACTTCCGAGGAAGGTTTAGTAATAAAAACTATTGCTACTGGAAATATTAATTTGTTAGATAAGCCAGCGGTTCAGGAATTGACTGAAGATTCATTTGATGCGTTGTTTAACGATGCTACACCAAAATTACAAGTTGCACAACCTATTGCTGAAACGAACTCTTTGTTTGAAAGTGATAAGTCCTATTATTCCGCTCTTATAGAACAACTGAAAACCGATAAATATTTAAAGTTTGACGATGCCACCTTCGAAGGAAATTTATTAGAAGTAAAAAACACTAAAGAGCTCAATCGCATTCTATATGATTTACCTTTTGAGGCAAAATCAGTAAAAAAAGAGGGTGTATACCAACTCTCTCTAGATAAAGAAGATGTACAAAAATCCATTGAAGAAGCTCGAAAGAAAAAAGGAGAATGGGCAAAGTTTCAAATGCTTTATGAACTGCATCCTGTGGTCAAATATTTAATGACACAGTTAGAAGCTTCGGTAGATAAAGATGTGGCACTAGTTGCTAAGTTGTCTCAACTTGCTCCAAACACTGCTTTTTTCCTGATTCAAGGCATTGTAGCGAATAATCTAGGGCAATCTATTTTGTCTGACTTTTTTGTAATACCAATGTTATTAAACGGTGGTTTACAAGGCAGACCTATTCCTTTCGAAGATTTTGTAAAAGAATACCATCTAACTGATAATCTTTACACGCAAGAAATTCCAGAGTCAGAACTGAGCCAATTGCAAACCATACTACCGCAAGCTATTGATTTTGCTCATCAGCTTCACATGGATCAAGAGCAACAAAAGCTTCAATTAGACATGGAGAAGAAAATGGCGGTTTATGAAGAAAAACTTAAAAACTGGAAACATAGCAGAGAAAACCAAATACAATTGGAGTTTGCCCATGCTATAGAAACAGGTTTTATAAAGAAAAGAAAGCAGGATAAAGAATATCAAATGGAAACGATTCTTAATAATTCCAGTCAATATTTTAAAGATTTGACCAGTTTAAATGGGCATCCATTTTTAAAAGTAGTAGCTGTTTTTTACAATAACTAAAAGAAATACAAATGATTCATTTCATTAACAATATAGGCGATTATTTCACTTCCAATTATTTTGACGACAACTTTAGCAAAAAAGTAATCGACAAATCAGGTTTTAGCGTCGAAGCAATCAAAGAGTTTAATAAAACAATTGGGCAGCTTAAACCGGAATACTTTAAACTCAAACAAAGGTTTATTGAAAATCATTTGCGTACTAAAGATAAGATCAACTTATCTAATGCATTTCATTCCAAGGTATTAAATGCTTTAGGATATGATGTTGCACGTGATCAATACGAAAAACCTTTTTACATCAATGACAAATCGGTCCTGCCGGTTAGACAAATTCTTTATCGTGGTGACAAACCGCATTTAATGGTAATGGAAATGCATGCCATGATTAAAACGGCTGACGAAGAACCAGACGGCCTTTTTGAACAAGCGTATAATTCAAACAACGATCCTGAAGATAAGTTTTCAAAAGAACAAAAATACCATCGTGCACAATGGGCAGATATTTTCACGGTTCCTGAGGGGGTGAGTATTTCTCCAATGATCATCAATCAAGCAATAAATGAATTGTTTTTGATGCCCGAAAATAGCCGTCCAAAATACGTCCTACTTTTTGCTGGTAATCAATATTTTTTATTAGAATCAGATAAATGGTTTCGAGGTTCGTACTTGCAATTAGACCTAGAAGCCTTGTTTGATGATGCAGCGATCAACAAAGATTATTATGCTGTTTTCTGCCTCTTGATGGGCAAAAACTTACTTGCTCCTACCGCCGATATGGTTTTAATGGAGCAACTTGAGGAAGATGCACACAAAGCCGCTTATGAGGTTACCCAAGATTTAAAAGAAGGTGTCATTCATGCCGTAGAATGCCTGGCTAATGAAGCCGTATTCAATTGGAGAGCACAAGGACTCAATCAAGACGATATAGATGCTACCAAATTAAAAGACGACTGCCTGAACATGGTGTACCGTCTCTTATTTTTGTTTTATGCCGAATCCAGAGAAGATTTAGACATTCTACCTTCCAATGATGAGGTTTACGAACATGGCTATTCTTTAGAAATGTTACGTGATTTAGAACAAGTACCATTGGTTACTGAATCTAGTATCAATGGGTATTTCTTTCATGAATCTCTTTTTCAACTTTTTAAGTTATTAAATAGTGGTTATCGAGAACATGATGGCGTAAATAAGAGCTTTAAAATCAGGCATTTAGATTCTCCAATGTTTGCTCCAGAAAACCTGCATTACCTCAATCGCGTTAAAATAAGAAATCAAGTGTGGCAAGATGTCATTTGTCAATTATCCCTTTCCAAAAAGCAAAACAAAAAAAATCGTGGCCGTATATCTTATGCCAATTTAGGGATTAACCAATTAGGATCTGTGTACGAAAGTTTACTGGCATTCCGTGGTTTTTTGGCAGAGACCGATTATATCGAAGTACATCGCAAACGAAAGAAAAGCGAGAGTTCAGAACAAGTAGTGCGTACCGATGGATCTTTTCTGGTACCTCGATTCCGTTTAGACGATTTTGATCACAATGAAGTCTATCATACTGAGAAAGTCGATGACACAGAAGAATTAAAGGTAATCCCCCAAGGTACTTTTATCTACCGTCTTAGCGGTCGCGACCGTCAAAAATCGGCGTCGTATTATACGCCCGAAGTACTCACACAAACAACCGTAAAATACACGCTCAAGCCTATTTTAGAGCGCCTAGACAAAGGCGAAATGAAAGCTTTGGACTTGCTAGAACTAAAAATTTTAGAACCCGCTATGGGAGCAGCTGCTTTTCATAACGAGGTGATCAATCAATTGGCGCAAGCTTATCTTACTTATCGCCAGCAAGAACTAAAAAAACAGGTTGACCCCAACCAATACCAACAACAAATCCAAAAAATAAAAGCCTACATAGCACTAAACAATGTCTATGGTGTCGATCTTAACCCTACTGCTGTAGAACTAGGAAAACTCTCTTTGTGGCTCAATGTAATCCATAAAGACATGCAAACCCCATTCTTTGGGTATCGATTAGGTGTGGGTAATGCCGTAGTGGGTAGTTGGCTCAAAGTGTTCAAATACAAAGATTTTTCGTTTGAAACAAAAGGAGCAAATGGTTTTGTAAAAAAAGAATGGTGGCACACAGCACCCAAACATTTAGACTTTGGTAAAAAAGGTGTATTAAGAACTAACGACGAAATATATCATTTTTTATTGCCTGATCCAGGAATGGTATCTTCTGGAGGAATCAAATTGCTTAAAGAAGCTTATACGCCCGAAGCCAAACGAGTAACTGATTGGCGAAAAACCTTTTGCGAACCTTTGCGTAAAGAAGAGTTTGAACAATTACAAAAAATAGCCAATGCTGTTGATGCCCTATTGCTAGAGCATTATGAAATTCAAAAAAATATTGGTCTTGTTACCCGTGCCAATTCTGATTTTTTTGGAAACCAAGATGAAATACTAACCATCGATTTTCAATCCTATTCGTACGAACAGAAACAAGCTTTTGCCGAAAACAGACTAAAACCCAATGCACCCTACCACAAGCTAAAACAGCTTATGGATTATTGGTGTAGCCTCTGGTTTTTCGATGTGCGAGATGCCAAAGATTTGCCTACAAGAACCGAATGGTACAGCGATTTAGTACAAATTTTAAATATTGATCTCGATGATATCCATGAAGTAAGTACCGAAGATGAAAATGCGGTACGGGATTATCGAAAAGATAAAAGAGGGATAGCCAAGCAATTGACCGATGCCTTAAAGCAATCCTCCTCCTCACTGTTTGTTAATGATAGAGCGGTATTGGTAGCTAAATATGCGGAGCAGTATAAATTCTTTCATTACGAACTAGAATTTATAGAAGTTTTTCGTGAACGCAACGGTTTTGATATTGCCGTTGGGAATCCACCTTGGCTAAAAATTCAATTTGAAGAAAAAGGCTTAATGTCTGAAGTTTTTCCTGAACTGGAAATACGCAAAACGTCAGCGCCAAAAGTAAAAAAACTGCAAGCAGAATTCTTAGAGGTTTCAAGCCAGCAGCAAAGCTATTTTGCAGAAAATATTGAAAACGAAGCTTCGGCTGTTTTTATGAATGCCTACCAAAATTATCCTTTATTGAAAGGGCAACAAACCAATTTGTACAAATGTGTATTAGAAAATGGTTTGCATTGGATTAATCCTAACGGATATTTAGGACTAATTCATCCTGATGGCGTTTACGATGATCCTAATGGTGCTGAATTAAGAAAAGAAATATATCAAAGACTGAAATATCATTTTCAATTTGTGAATGTTAAAAAACTTTTCCAAGAGATTCTTCATTGGGTTACCTATAGTATTAATATTTATTCTGGTAGTAAGAGTACAATCTCTTTTATAAATATCAATAATGTCTTTCATCCATCTACTATTGACACTAGCCTAATACATGATGGACTTGGTGAATGTGGTGGTTTAAAGACTAAAATGGAAGATGGAAATTTTGAGTGGAATATTTCCGCTCATAAAAGTAGAATAATAAATTTAAATTCAGAAAAGCTAAGTGTTTTAGCCAAAACTTTTGAGAATACAGATAAATGGCAGGGAACAAAATTAGTGTCCATCCATGCAAAGGAAATAATTGATATAATTAAGAAAATAGGAGAATTTTCAACTTCTATATCTGATTTTGATAATAAAATTACTGAAGGATGGCATGAAACCAATGATGTAAATGGGGGAAATATAAAAAGAGATACTAAATTTCCAAACCTTGAAGTTTTCGAAATGATTTATTCTGGACCTCACATCTATGTTTCTAATCCTTTATATAAAACTCCAAAAGAAATTTGTCTAATACATCATGATTTTGATATTATAGATTTTAACAAGATTGATGTAAACGATACAGCCCGAACAAATTATACTCCGTTGAATGTTACCGTAGGGTATGCATCAACCATCAAAGGATTTCAGCAAAAAGATGGTTCGTATGATAATTGGTTGGATTATTACAAAGTAGCTTTTAGAAAAATGTTAAGTCAATCTGGAGAACGAACTTTGAATAGTGCAATTATTCCTCCAATGACTTCACACGTAAATGGTGTGATAAGTGTGGCTTTTAAAAATGGAGCAGAGTTAATTGAGTTTGCAGCTTTAACCGCATCGATTCCTTTTGATTTTTATATCAAATCTATAGGGAAGTCTAATCTTTACGATGATACCATAAAAATGTTTCCGATTGGGATAGCTGACACATACAAGCCTTCATTATTTGCTCGTGTCTTACAGCTCAATTGTTTAAACAAATATTATAAACCACTGTGGCAAGAAAGTTTTCAAGAAGTATTTACCAAAGAGGTTTGGTCAATACAAGATGACCGTTTAAAATCTTTCGCCTCTCTTACTCCTACTTGGTCTTGGGATACTCCATTGCGTAATTATTTTGAACGAAGAATGGCATTAGTAGAAATTGATGTGATTACTGCTATGGCACTTAAACTCAACTTAGAAGAACTGATTTTGATGTATAACATTCAGTTCCCTGTATTACAACAAAACGAAGATGATACTTGGTATGATACCAAAGGAAATATTGTATTTACCTGTAGTAAAGGACTCGTAGGCGTTGGCCTCGACCGTGCTGATTGGGACAAAATAAAAGACTTGACTGACGGAAAAACCCATGAGTACACCATTACCAAATCAGAATTGTATCAAGGCGAAAAAGTGACGTATTATGCACCGTTTACTAAATGTGACCGTGTAGAAGATTACAAAAAAGCTTGGGCACATTTTGAAGAACGATTTAATGAAGAAAAATAATCTATGAGTCAACTAACCACCGAAGGAATAGAAAAACTAGTTAATAAATGGAGGGATACCTATATATTAAATCCTTCAACATTGCTATCAGGCTATAGACAAGAGAATCAAACAGTAGCAGACTATAATGGGCGTCAGTTATTAGAATTAATGCAAAATGCAGATGATGCCCAAAGCGACATCATTTTTATCGAACTCGATACGGCTAATCATTTGCTAAGTGTGGGTAACAATGGAAGTGGTTTTAGTTTAGACGGTATAGAATCACTAATGTATACAGGACTTTCAACAAAAAATAAGGTTGAATTTATTGGCAACAAAGGTTTAGGATTTCGTTCCATTCTTAAATGGGTAGATCAGGTAAGCATTCTTACACATGAAGCGAGTTTTCGTTTTTCTAAAAATTATTCTGATAAATATTTTGATCACTATATTGCTATTGAAGAAGTAGTAAAAGAGCGGATTCAAAAAGAAATAGCTGAAAAGAAAATAGGTTTAGTTGAAAAACCTATCGCCGCTTTGGCATTCCCAGAAATCATTGCACAAAAAGACAATGAGTTTGTGACTAACGTCATCTTAAATTTTAAGGAAGCTGAATTGCCTAAAATTGAAGATCAGATTGAGGCAATTAGTGAAGAAATCTTATTATTTCTTCCAAATATCAAAAAAGTAATTTTAAATAAAGATGGGGAAAGAATAGAACTAAACAAATCATTAGATGAAGAGCGAGAAATCATTATTAACGAAAGTCATTGGAATATATTTCGATCACCAGAACAAACTTATAATGAAACTACAAAATTCAAATACTGTATTGCCTGGAAAGATGATTGGGATTTCGAGGGATTTTTCTACAATTATTTCCCAACAGATGTAACTACTGATTTGCCTTGTATCATTCATGCCACATTTGATTTAACCAATAATCGAAAAGAAATCAATGACAATGCACAAAATACTTTTATACTCAATGAAATTGTAAATGCTTTAGGAATCATTGCAGAGCAACATCTAAAAACAAGTCCTCCTGATTGGCGTGCCTACCGATTTCTTACTCCAAAGCTTGCTAATAGTCGTAAAGTGCTCAAAACATTCTATGAAAACATTAGGTCAAAAAGAGAAAGTATTGCCTGTTACCCTACCCTAGATGGTCTTTATGTAGCGAGAGCGGAAGCAATTTACCACGGTGAAGCCTTTTCTAATTGGGTAGAAGAAAATGAATTTGGGAACTACTTTCCAGGATTATTGAAAAAGCCTATTGAAAAATTGAATATCGCTAAACGATATACTGTGGCAGCATTTTCAGACTTGATGCAAAAATTAGATCAGTCAATAAAGCTAAACTTAGAACAAAGAGTAGCATTAATAGGAATTTTAGCAAAGAACGAAAAAGACTATTTTACCGATTTACACAATAGCCCCATACAACTACCACTTTTATTAAATACTACGGGTGATATTGTATCCTCAAACATTAGAGTCTTTACAAAAGATACCGATGATAGCGAATTGGAATTTCCAGATTACATAAATGATATTGAATTTATTTTGACAGAACTCTACAGTCAAATAAGACAAGCATTTAAAGAAGAAATTACCGTTTTAAAATTTGAAAATGAAAGTGGTGATTCCAGAGCGGTAAAACGTTTTTTGGATCCGATTATCAACATTGGTTTGGATGACATTATTGGGGTTATTCAACAAATTGTTTCTGAAACCAATAAAATTTTAAAGACAGAGGTTAATCAGCAGGATATTATTCAGCAAATGGTACTTTCCTTATATTCTATCTTTATATCCAACCCCAACAGAAGAGGAAATCTATCATCTATTGAAAAAATCCCTTTGGTTTCTCGTACCAATGAGATAAAATATGCAGAAGAATTGTATTTTGGAAAACAATACGTCGCAGGAGTAGATACCGAAAAAATATTTGAAGGTATAAAAAACGACAAAGACTATTTAGCCAGTAATGACTTCTTGAAAATAACTGCAGAAGAGGACGTGATAATCAATTTTTTTAAATGGTTGAATGTTAATTTATATAGTAAATTCGAAACAATCCAAAAAAGTTTAGGACGATGGGACCACGATGAATACTCGAAATTTGTATTGTCATTACAAAAAGGACAAAAGACTGATGTCTATAAAAATTATACTGTAAAGTCCGTAAAAACATTTGCTGATGTATTAAAAAACAAAGCTTTTTCTATTGAAAAACTAATTGCTTGGATTGCTAAAGACGAACAGTTTTTAGAACAACTTCGTTGGACTTGTTCCGATCAATTTAGCACCACTTATCACACTCTTCGAACAGATATACAACATAAACCATCGTATCTATTATTTCAAATTTTGACTTCTGGAATTACTGATAATGTAGTGGCTTCAATGCCGATTGGAGACTTCAATACATTTAAATCTATAAATCCTGCGGACTCTTTTTTTACAGATTTAAAAATTCCAGAATACAAAATTCAGGAAATTATAGACTTACTCCATATTAAAAACTCATTCAATGATTTAAATCCAGAGCATATCTATCAAATGTTACAAAATGACCAACGTCAATTTGAAGTGAACAGTCAGTCGTTTTACAAATTACTCTATGACTATTTTAGAGCCAACGAACAGAGCAAGTTAGAGACTTTTCAACCAGATTTCACGAATATTCAATATTATTGTAGAAAAGGAGGTATTGGTAAAGAGTATAGTTTAATCCCTGTTAACAACGTTTATTATTCGGATAACAAACTGCTTCCTCAAAAAATTTTAGACAATTATTGGTTTATCAATTTACCCAAGCGTATGGGAGAAAATAGAGTTACAAAATTTTTCGGTGTCCATCTAATTAAGGACATCATTGCTGACATTAAGTTTAATGTGGGTAAAGAGAATAAGGTAACTAATGATTTGAATGATTACATCAATCGCCTTAAACCTTATTGGTTGAGCTATCGATTAGAAGCACTGAACAAAGATGCCAAAACAGACACAGCTCGAAATCTTAAGGAACTAAAAATTCAAGTTGTTGAAGAAGCTACTTATACATTATCTGATGGAACAACGCTAAGCTTTGATAATTTTGATTTTATACCAAAAGATAATTTAGTAATTCTAAAATATTCTGAAAATACAGATTATGAAAACTTAAGAAATCAATCCCATTTTTGTGATGTAATAGCAGAAATTATTTGTGTTGTTTTTAAAGTAGCTGATCTTAAAAACACTTACCGACGCATATTCAAAGATGGTGTAAAGGAAACACTCCACATCTTGCAATCAGACGAAAAAGAGTATCTACTAGACGAAGCTAAAAAATTATTAGGTATCAGCGAGGAAGAATTAAGTTTTTGGAAAAAAGTATTCCCAGGAAAGGTTACTGACGGTGATAACGAATTGTCTTTTATAAATTCGATTACAGAAAATATTGGTGTGCCATTGCCTCCATTTTATAAAGACATTGAATTTTCTAATCTAGGAACTAAAACTGGAGTTGAATTTTTGAAATGGTTGTGCACTCAGCTTACTTTAAAATTAGAGGATGTAATCACGGCAAAAACACTGGAAAGCTGGCATAAACAACAATTCAGCAATTACATCAAGGACTATTTAAACCTTTTTGAAAAACTGCTTTGGATCAAGTGTACTGGATCTTCCGATAGAACAGAAAAAGAAAAATTCTTTACTAATCTAATTCATTTTGATAATGAAGCCCCTAGTATATATGCTGATTTTGCAAACCAAAATAGTATTATTTTAGAACCCAAGTACGGTGATCTCGTAATAATATGGACTGCGGATAAATTTAAAATCGACTTAAATCAAGTTATAGAAAAGGAAATTGATGTTAGTACTAAATATAAAAAGACTCTGAAAGCATACTCCTTTGGTGAAAGTATCGAGGATATGGAAAAAATCATCAAATCGGACAATCCTTCACTCTACAGTTTAATGCATTTTGAAGGGTTTGAAAATGAAGTAAAACGAGAATGTGATAAACAAGCAGCTATTAAGGCTGCTGAGTATGGAGATCCTGATGGCGATAACAACGATGAAGACATCACATTAGACATTGTTGAAAGCGCTTTATTAAATGGTTCCTTTTCCCCTTCCAATGGTTCGAAATCCGGTCATAAAGGAGGTTCACATAACTCCAAAGGAGACAGAAACAAAGCAGCTTCAGGAAAAAAACAAGAAGATCGAGTAAAGAGTTCTTTATTGAAAGAAGGATACTTAGTCAATCATGTTTCTACTAAAACAGATGGGAAGCATTACGATCTAGAATATAAAAAAGTTGGAGATACAGAATGGCGCTATTTAGAAGTCAAAAAAGATTCCGGGGGCTATTTTTTTCTCAGTAAAGCAGAAAAACAAACAGCAATTAGTAAAACAAATGTCGAAAAATACGATATTGCCATAGTAGGTGAAAGTACGATACATATTATAAAAAGTCCTTTCAGTTTTACTGACGAATCTTTTGAAAAAAATTCAAAGTTTCATGCAGAACCTACAGAGTATAAAATAAACTTTAAGATTGAAGATCATATAAATTAACCCTTTATGCTAAGTTTACAACAGGCCATTGAAATCAAAGAATCTATAAACTCATACTTGCAGGCTACTTTTACTTTTCGAAAAAAAGAAGTAATTGAAGCTTTTGAAAATTTTATCGATCATCCCACACAAGGAATGTTTAAAGGGCCCTATATATCCCTTAAACTTCGCTTTGTGAAAGCGGAACAATCTGAAATTGATACTATTCCACTAACCATAAAACCATCATGGCCTCCCTATGATCATCAGGTAAAAGCGTGGACAAAATTGGCTACTTTAAACAAATCACCAGAACCTACCATCGTTACTACCGGAACAGGTTCAGGTAAAACGGAATCCTTTCTATACCCAATGTTAGATTATTGTTTCCAACAGCAACATCGCCCCGGTATCAAAGTGATCATATTATACCCAATGAATGCCTTGGCTACAGATCAAGCAAAGCGTTTGGCAGAAATGATTTATGAGGATGACAGACTAAAGGGTAAAATTACTGCAGGACTATTCATAGGAGAAGGTAATGGACCAAAAGGTCAATTTCCTAAAGTCATGGGTGAGGAAAATATCATAGAACATCGGGACAGTATTTTAGATGCACCACCAGATATTCTATTGACCAACTTTAAGATGTTGGATTATGCCTTAATGAAACACAATTTTCATAAATTGTGGATACATAATCTTAATGACAGCACCTTATTACAATTTTTGGTGTTGGATGAATTGCATACCTACGATGGAGCTCAAGGTACCGATGTAGCAAACTTAATTAGAAGATTAAAATTAAAACTGAATATGGCGGCAAGACAATTGTGTCCTGTCGGTACTTCTGCTACAATTGGTTCAGGTCCCGAGGCTCCAGCTTTACTGGCAGAATATGCTACTAAGGTATTTGGTGAAGAAATTACCACCGAAGCGATAATTACAGAAAATCGAATAAGCCCCAATTTATTTTTTGCTGAAGAAGAGGTACTTAATGATTTTATTCCGTTGCCTAATAAATTAAAAAAATTAGTTTATCGTGAGTATGAGGAATATGACACTTTTATTCAGCAACACATTGAGGTATGGCAACAAGATAAAAATGAGTTAGCTACTGGCTTAATTCAATTAAAGATTGTGAGAGACTTAGTCGTGGTGATCAATAAAAACTCAGGGATTAAAACCCTTGAAGATATTATCCGTGATTTATCTATGATCAATGATTCTTATCGCAAATTGCCCCAATGGGATGAGCAATATGCTTACAATCCCAAAGAAAGAGTGTTAGAATCGCTACTCTCTTTAATCTCTGAAGCAAAAGATCCTACTAACGCAAAATCACCATTTATGTATCTACAAATCCAACTTTGGATTCGTGAGCTTAGTGGTGTGCAATATACCTTGCAGCAACCTGCTGCATTCTCTTTTAGAGATCAATTTGATGCACAACAAGAAATAGGCGCTTTACCACCTTGGTATTGCCGTGAATGTAACAGTTCTGGATGGCTAGGAGTAAAATTAGAAAATAGCGATACTTTTATCAAAGATACCAACGAGATATATAAAAAATATTTTGAAAGGAATAAAAATGTCTATTACATACTTCCAAAAGGCGAACTATCTCAAGAAGATTTTCAAGCAACTGGTTATCAGCCTGATGATTTTATGCAAATAAAAATCAATCCCAAAACACTTAGAGTAGTAGACGAAGATAAAGAGGGTTTTGCTGTTCAGGCCTTACGAAAGCTAAAAGAGAACAAAATAGAAGAGGTATGCCCATGTTGCAATTCGACAGGTACTGTAGCAATTGTGGGTACAAAAATTCCAACGCTTAGTTCTATTGCTGTGAGCCAAACACTAGCGACCGATTTGGATGCTGCAGATGACAGAGGACGTAAAATTTTAGCATTTACCAATTCTGTTCAAGACGCTGCACATCAAGCGGGTTTTATAGAAAGTCGAAACTACCGTTTCGCATTAAGATCAGCGGTTCAAAAAGTGATCAATGAGCTAAACCGTCCTATTCAGCTTTCTGAATTGGCTGACGAATTTATAGCGTACTGGAAAGTGCGAGCAGACGAGTCTGGCAAAGATTCATTAAACAGTTATCTATATCGATTTTTCCCAAAAGATTACCTTGGGAAATCATCTCCAAAAGATTTTTTAGTAGCAGATAAATACGCACCTCATTTTTTGAACGAATTTGACGAACGACTTCGTTGGGAAATCTATTCTGAATTTGGTTATAATTCAAAAATTGGTCGTACGCTGGAAAAAACGGGAGCATCT
The DNA here is from genome assembly GCA_043772515.1 of Flavobacterium sp. Classification (GTDB taxonomy): domain Bacteria; phylum Bacteroidota; class Bacteroidia; order Flavobacteriales; family Flavobacteriaceae; genus Flavobacterium. The sequence goes on from JAYVGE010000299.1 coordinate 15,157, forward strand.
TCTGCCTGTTTTGATAAAGACCTACTGGAGCAAACATGGGACCACATTAAGGATTGGATCTCTGCGAATGATACTAGCGCTACTTTAGATAAACCTTCATTTATTCGTTTTACTAATCTCATCTTACACCGTTCTAGAAATAGAGGTGCAATAGATCATGTGTATCTATCCAATTTTAGAAAAGTGAAATTAAGTATTTGGGATTTGAACTGGAAAACAGACCACCGCCATTTTCTTAATCCTAAATTCCATCCACGTTCACGTTTTCCGAAATTAATAACCAATCAACAATCGAGGGATAACCTATTAGATACAACAAGGGCCAAAACAACTAATTGGTTCCATACCTATTTTTTTAAATCATTCAACCTTGCATTAGTTACAACAGATTTTGTGAATGAATTTTATGAGCAATGGACAATAGCATTAGTACAAGTTGGGATATTAAATAAAGAAACCGCTGGGGATAACGAAAACTATTGTATTGTCCCGGGAGCTATTTGGATTCATAAAAATATCAAAACTTATGTTTGCAATACTTGCGAGGATAAACAATATACCTATGATGAGGTTGAATTCTTAGAAAATGGTAGTTGTTTAAGTTATAGATGTATGGGCCATTATAATTTGACTCAGCCTAAGGCAAGCAACTACTATAAAGAAGTCTATAATAGAAATCGTTCGCCTCGTGTTTTTGCAAAAGAACACACAGGTTTACTGGAACGAAAAGTTAGAGAACAACTAGAAATTGATTTTAAAAAGAGAGAAAAATTCAATTCGGTAAATACCCTAATAGCTACCAGTACGCTTGAAATGGGTATTGATATTGGGAGTTTAAATACAGCTTATAATAACAGTATTCCACCCCTACCTTCCAATTTTTTACAGCGTATTGGTCGTGCGGGCCGTAGTTCTGGTTCTGCCGTGATTGTCAATTTTGCAAAGAATCAAAATCATGATTTGTATTATTTTACAGATCCAATGGAAATGATGAATGGTCAAGTTAACACTCCTGGTTGCTATCTTGAAGCTAAAGATATACTTAGACGTCATTTTACCGCCTTTTGTTTTGACAGCTGGACATCTAAGAAGCCGAATGAAAATAGCATTCCTACTTTTGTTAGAGATTTAAAATTGTACAATCGTGATTTAACAAGTCCCGAATTTTTTATTAATAGAGTAAATCATTTTATTGATTCAAATGAATTATTTCTCACCACATATTTTTTAAAGCAATATGATGAATCTATTAAATTAAATGTATTTGGCGAAATCCAAGATGCACTGCTGTCAGGTAGTTTTTATAGCAATTTATTTGAGGTCTTTAATCAAATTAGAGACGAATTTTTAAATATTGAGAACCGAAAAAAGGAGATGGATGCCGAGGTTAAAGTACTTAATCTAGCCAAAGGAGATCCTTTATATGACGAGTATGTCAAAGAAAAAAGAAATCTAAACGGAATCAAAAAAAACATTGCTGCTAGAAACATTTTAGAACATCTCACAAATGTAGGGATCTTGCCAAATTATGCATTCCCAGAGACTGGGGTTACATTGAATGCACATGTTTTAAGTTCAACCGTTGAGGGGAGTACCACAAGAAGTCTAGATAAAGATTTCGAAATTGTACGATCAGCAGTACAAGCAATTAAAGAATTAGCTCCGGAAAACTATTTTTACACGCAAGGGTATCGATTTGAAATATCTGGTGTCAATACCTTTGACTGGAATGACCATAAGATAAAACATAAAAAACGTTTTTGTTCAAAATGTGACCATTTGCAAATGGATTCGTTATCTAATTCAGGTAACTGTCCTAAATGTGGAGATCCTTCTTGGTCATCCTCTTCAAATGTGCACACTTTTGTAAAAATGACCCAAATGAAATCATTTAATAATGCTGCTAAAGCAACATTGAGTGATGCTAATGACGAGCGAGACAAACAACAGTACCAAGTGATGAACCATATATTATTGGATCAAAATTCATCTGCTGGTGCTTGGGTTTTGAAAGACATTCCCTTTGGTATTGAATATGTTAGTAGTGCGACGATCACTTCTGTTAACTTTGGTCGAAACGACTCTAATGACGCTCGAAAAATAAAAATAAACGAAGAAGAAGTACTTACCAAGGGTTTTGTTACTTGTAAAAATTGTGGTAAATCAATTTCAGCTACTCATTTAATTTCTGACGCTAGAGATTTTCATTATGGATACTGTAAACATAGAGATGTACGCTATGAACCAGGAAAAACAGCTGTTTTTGAAGAAATTTATTTCTTTAGAGAAATGCAAACCGAGATTCTAAAAATAGTGCTTCCTATTCAGGAGTTTAATAGCGAAACCGACATTCGAATGTTTCAAGCTGGTTTGGAACTTGGTTTGAAAAAATACTTCAAGGGAAACCCTGGACACATTAAGATTCAATCTTATAAAGAGTTCAATCAACTTACAGATAAATTTGACCGATTTTTATTATTGTACGACACAATTCCTGGTGGTACTGGATATCTCGAACAAATTTTTGACGACAAACAGTTTTCTCATTTATTAAGATTGAGTTATGAAGCCATTAGAGATTGTTCCTGTCAGTTAACTGATCATGACGGCTGCTACAAATGCATTTACAGCTACGGAAATCAATACAATAGATCCGATTTAAGTCGTGCTAGAGCAGAAAAATGGTTTGGTAAAATTTATAGCCAAACAGAAGAATGGATAAAAACCAATAATGGCTTAACTACTTTAACCAATTCAGGAAAAATTGAAGAATCTGAACTAGAAGAACGTTTTGTCAAGCTACTTTCTATTTATGCTGAACAACAAGATGGTTGGAGTTTTTGTGAGAAAAAAAATAACGGAACGGTTTACTATGAGTTTAGTATTGAAAAAGGAGACGTAAAAGCGCTCTATTGGCTGAGACCTCAAATAGTTTTAGGCCCGAAAGATGGTATTGCTTTAAATACACGAACCGACTTTTTGATGGTTTGCGGAAGTTATTTATTTAAAGAAAAGGAATGGCGAGAACAGATTCCAAAGATTGCTATTTATCTCGATGGATATCAGTTTCATGCTTCAGAAGAGAACAACGTTTTTGAAAACGATATTCGCATTCGTAAAGTGATAGTTGCACAGCCCGAATTTAAAACTTGGTCTCTCACTTGGACAGATCTCGATTATTTTCAAAAACAATTGGAAGGTGATAAAGTAAGTTCTGATGACGTCGCAATTTTGTTCAAAAGTTATTTTGGTGATAATTACAAAAAACTGCTTACCACTATTCAAAAAGGAGAACAAACAAATTACTCCCTAAGTTTAAATAATGTAGAAAGACTACTGACACAAATGCTTTGCCCAGCTGTCGAAGACAACAAACAAGCTTGGTATTCTTTTTTGGGTTCGTGGACTAAAAAACTATTAGATCCGTCTTTTAATCCTGCTCTATTGTCAAAATTAGTATCAAAAGAACTAGTGTCTGATAGCTATATTATTTCAAATAAAATCAAAGATTTTAATGCTTTAATACCTGTAGAAAATGAATTTAAGCCTTCATTTTTAGAATGGAATACATGGGTGAATATCGGTAAAAACGATGTAGTTAATCAACTAAATTTAGCCCATAGCAATACAATTGATAAAAAAGAATGGGAAACATTTTGGAGATTATTCAATCTTTTTCAATCAGACAATTTTATCGAAGTCGAGAATGAAGACATGGAGTTGACAGAAAGTGATGAAAGATGGATGGAATCGCTTTGGGATTTATACGAAGACCATTTACATCCTATAATTCAATTAGCTTTAAACAGAGGGATTATTACTGCATCAAATGCAGAATATTTAGACACCTGGATTGATGCCGATACCGGTGATGTTTTGGCAGATGCTGAATTGATATTTTCTTCAATTAAAGTTGCTATTAATCCTAGCTCGTCAGAATCTAATACTATTTTGCTAAAAGCTAGTTTTACAATTTATGACGATAAAAATTTAAAAAACATTAAATTATGAAATTATTTATTTACGATAAATTTTGGGATGCATTCTTAAAAATAAATAAAGGAACTCAATCTAAAGTTACCGACTTTATCAGCAAATTTAGAACCAATTCAAAAAGTGCAGCTTTAAACCTTGAATCTATAAATACATTCAAAGATCAAACATTTCGCACGGCTAGGATAGACCAAAAGTATAGAGCAATTTTAAAAGAAGTTACTCCTGGTGAATTATATTTATTGATTTGGATTGATAATCATGACGAAGCAATGGATTGGGCTAAAAACAAAGTCATAAATTGGAATGATCAGACACAGGCTTATCAAGTATTTAGCATTGACGAATCGATTCAAGATATAGATCCTTCTATTAAGGTACCTGAGGACGATTTGTTTATGAATAAGTACAAGTATAGCGACTTATTAGAAATTGGTGTTCCCGAAGTCTTGATTCCTTCCGTTTTAAAAATTAATGATTTCTCTGCATTAGAAAAAATAGAAAGTTATCTACCTGTAGATGTTTTTGAAAATCTATTTTACTTACTTGATGGTGCAAATATTGATACCCTTAAAACAGATATCATAGAGGGTGCCGTAAATGCTATTCAGAGTAAAAACAATTCTCGCTCTTTTATCGAATTAACGGATGATGAAATATTAAATGATGCATTACAAGGCTCACTTAAAAAATGGAAATATTATTTACATCCATCGCAATCCATGTTTGTTTACGGAAAATTTAATGGCTCAATAAAACTCTCTGGAGGGGCTGGTACTGGAAAAACAGTTGCCGCACTTCACCGATTGAAATATTTAGCTGAAAACAAAACAGATGAAAAGCCGATTCTTTTTACAACCTATACCAAAGAACTCAGTGAAAACTTAACAGATTTAGCAGCAGATTTAGACATCCCTAAACATAGCTATCACATTACCAATATCGATAGTCTAGCTTTTGACTTGGCTCAAAAGTTTGGATTAAGAAAAACTACCGATAAGGTATTTGGTATGAATGCTGTAAAAAGTCCTGAAGAAGTTTGGGGTCAAGTATTAGAAGAGAATTTATCCTCCTTTGATGAAGATTTTTTAAAGGCAGAGTATGAAGAGGTGATATTAATTCAAAATATTTCTTCACAGACTGAATATCTAAAAGCGAGTAGAATTGGTCGTGGGAAAGCTATATCTAAAAGACAACGTTTGGATGTATGGCATCTAATTGAATTCTTTTTAGAAAAAAAATTAGCAAGTGGCTTTTACTATAAAGAAGAAATCTATAACAAAGTTGCTACCTACCTAAAATCAAATAACCAAACTGTTTATTCGAAAGTAATTGTAGATGAATTACAAGATTTTACAAACGTTGAATTAAACTTTATTCGTGCTCTTACCCCAATAGCCCCTGACGATTTATTCTTAGTAGGAGATCCTCTGCAGAATATTTACAATCGCAAAATAAATTTTTCAAAAGCAGGTATTAATATCCGTGGAAATAGAAGCAAAAGATTACGCATCAACTATAGAACTACGGAAGAAATTAAGAGATTAGCATTTTCAATTATAGCAAATGAACACTATGATGATTTTGACGGAGAGACTGAAGAAAAATCAGGATATCTCTCTTTATTTCATGGTGTTACCCCAGTATATCAATTATTTACAAACAAGCAGTCTGAACTTGATCATGTACTACTAGAAATAAATAAATTATTTGATGAAGGTATTAACTATAATGAAATCGTAATCGCAGCTCGAACTAAAGATAGCGTGAACGATTTCAGAAACTTGCTCCATAAAAATAACATACCTTATGTAGACAAAGGTTTATTGAATATTAAAAAAGAAGGGATTCGAGTATCAACATTTCATGGTTTAAAAGGATTAGAATTCAAACATGTTTTTCTAGTTGATGTCAATGACCGTACTTTTCCAAAATTACCATACGATTCAAATACATTAGATAAGGAGAAGTTAGTTAATATAATAAAAGCTGAAAAATCACTTTTTTATGTTGCTTCAAGTAGAGCTATACATCGTTTATTGATCAGTGGTATTGGAACGGGTTCAGATTTAATAAAACTATAATTTGTTTCATTTAGAGCTTCCTTTCCAATGTTGTTCTCTTTAAAATGAGTACTAATAATAAGTAGTGTTACCCCATTTGGTGCTTGTCATTGATGAGTACCAAATTCAATTAATCTATATTACGATGCTGTCAATGTTTCAACAGCAAGTGAAAAAAATTATTAAAAAAGTAGTCCAACGACGACCAATGTAAAATGAATCTAATAAAACGTTCACCCTTCTATACCAGAAAAAAAGAAATTATGCTGTACTATGCTGTACCCATTTTTCAGACAGAAATCTCAATGATTTAAGATAGGTTTTTAGTTTGATATTCTATTATCTTGGTTAAAATCGGAAATAACTTTTGGCTGCTCGCGCCGTTATACCATCATGATTACAGTGTAAACGAAATCTGTTTTTCGGCATACCTACCCTTCGCAAGCACTTCACAGCCCATAAAAAAAAACAGCAGCTTAAAAATAAGCAGCTGTTTTTTTCAGGCTATTCCGTTCCTCAGCTCCGCACGTTCATTCCTTGCGTTCGGTCAGGCTTATATAAGCAGGATAAAGCTTCATTGCGTTGCGCTCCGTGCCTGCGCTCCACTGCGTTCCAGCCCTATCCAGCTTATAGCCTTCCTTTTTATAATTTGAGTTGGTACTCAAA
>JAYVGE010000300.1:0-3218 GCA_043772515.1 Flavobacterium sp.
AAATAAAAAAAAGCGGGAACGTAAAGCCCGACCCTTGGGGCACGCCAAAATGAAAATACAGTTGTTTATACAATCAAACCGTTCCCTCTTGAATACAACAAAGGCGCTAAAATTTAGCGCCTTTATTCTAAAAAAGAAAACGATTGCATCATGTCTAAACAAATAAAACAGATAAATATTTTACAGATTAGCACCGATTTTTGATCTGATAGTATCTTAGATTTGTACTAAGTAAGAGTCTGTTAAAAAATAACTTCCCCTTCGGTACCATTTATTTCTTAACAGACCCTAATCTGCGAAATATGCGTTCAAATAAATATCATTTAGGTATCGCAATACGGGCAATCATAAAAATTAGTTACTGAGTTTTAAAACTGCGGCTGTATTTTTTCTAATTTGATCTGATAATTCAGGCTTGTCATTTAAGGTTTGCCCAAAAGAAGGAATCATTGTTTTTATTTTTTCTTGCCATTCTGCAGTAGCCATTTTTTCTTTGAAACATTTACCAATTAGATCTACCATGATAGAAACTGCGGTAGAAGCACCTGGTGAAGCACCTAATAAAACTGCTAGAGAGCCATCGGCTGTGGTAATTACTTCTGTACCAAATTCGAGTATTCCTCCTTCTTTTTCATCTTTCTTAATGACTTGTACCCGTTGTCCTGCTCTTTCAATTGTCCAATCTTGGGAACGGGCATTGGGCACATATTCTCTAAGTGCATTTATTCGATCGGTAGGAGATTGACGAACTTGTTGTATTAAATATCTAGTGAGCGGAATATTATGATAACCCGCAGCAAGCATCGGAATAATATTATCTGTTTTTATAGACAATGGTAAATCGGAATAGGATCCGTTTTTGAGAAATCGAGTCGAAAAACCAGCAAACGGACCAAAAAGCAAGGCTTTCTCTCCATTTATCATTCTCGAATCTATATGTGGCACAGACATTGGTGGCGCACCAACACTTGCTTTACCATACACTTTTGCTTCATGCTTGGCAATAACTTCTGGATTAGTACATTTTAGCCATTGCCCACTTACTGGGAAACCTCCATATCCTTTTCCTTCGGGAACATCGGCCTTTTCTAATAAAGGCAAAGAACCTCCTCCAGCACCAATAAACACAAAATTAGTCGTTACTTTTCTTTTCTGACCTGTAGCCAAATCTGTGATTTTTAAGCTCCAAGTTTTATCCTCTCGTTGTTTTATTTTTTGAACTTCTTGATTAAAATGCATCGTTACGCCATCTAATTGGGTTAGATGATTGAACATGCTTCGAGTTAGTTCTCCAAAATTGACATCTGTTCCAAGGGACATAAATGTTGCGGCAAATGGTTCCGATTCGTTTCTCCCTTCCATAACCAAAGGCATCCATTCTTTTAATTTTGAAAAATCGGTACTGAAAAGCATTTCTTTAAAAAGCTGATTGGGTTGTAAGGCTTCGAATCTTTTCTTAAGATATTCAATATTTTTATCTCCCCAAACAAAACTAATATGCGGAATACTCTTTATAAATTTATCGGGAGACGATACCATATCTTGCTCGACTAAATAGCTCCAAAACTGTCTAGAAACCTCAAAAGATTCGGCTATACTTATCGCTTTTTTAGGATTGATACTTCCATCGGCTGCTTCTGGAGTATAATTGAGCTCGCAGAAAGCAGAGTGCCCAGTTCCGGCATTGTTCCAAGCATCAGAACTTTCTGCAGCAGCGACATCGAGTCGCTCGTAAATTTCAATTTTCAAATCGGGTTGTAGTTCCTTTAGTATTAATCCAAGGGTCGCACTCATAATACCAGCACCTATAAGTACTACTTCGGTATTGGAACGAATAGTTGTATCTGACATAGCAAAATTTTAAAATGCAAAGATACTTTATATAATTGCAAAAATTATACTAATTCTAAACAGAAATATAACAATTTACTATTAAAATACAACAAAATTGAGTTTGTAAAAAAAAGGGCTTAAAATTGTTTTCGCGTCAAATAATCCTGAAGCATAATCGTAGCCGAAATTTCGTCGATAAGAGCTTTGTTCTGACGTTGTTTTTTTTTCAAACCGCTATCAATCATGGTTTGAAAAGCCATTTTGGAAGTAAAGCGCTCATCTACCCGAACAACTTTCATATCCGGAAAATGATTGGTAAAATGAGTAACAAAACCTTTTATTATGGAAGCACTTTCTGATGGTTCACCATTCATTTGTTTGGGCTCTCCTATTAGAACTAGTTCTACTTTTTCTTTGACAAAATAGTCTTTCAAAAAAGGAATTGCAGTTGAAGAAGCAATCGTGGTAAGCCCAGAAGCAATAATTTGTAATTCGTCGGTAACGGCAATTCCGGTACGTTTTTGTCCGTAATCTATAGCAAGAATTCTTGGCATTTGTTTGTTTTTTTATAAAAGTAAATAGGGGGAATTTATGAGAACTAAATGGAAACTTTATATTTGATAAATCCAAAGACAAAAACTATTTTTTGCTCCATATCTATTTTATAAACGGAGGTGTATCCTTTAAAAACATAATCTCTTATATTTTAATCATTAAAATAAATAGATTTTTTGAAATGAAGAAGGGAGCTTTAAATCTTTCTTGATATTCTTGATTAAGTCTTTTCTAAATTTTAAAGCTGCCTGAGGTTTATCTTTATAAATATATCGAACTTAACTTATCAAATCCAATTGAAAAGCTTTACTTAATTTTACTGTCATACTCAGCAAAAATTTCGTCCATCATTGAATCTAATTCATCCAAGGTACAACATTCCGCAGTTCCATTGTTAACTTTAGCCAATGCACCATCCAATTTTCTTTTATTTTCTTCAAAGTCGGAATCTTCCGGAATTATTTTAAGCTCATCTGATGTAAATGAACTTAATAACTCAAGATTTTTTTCTTTTATATTGGATTGAAATTCTAATCGAAAAGGTTCCATGTTGATTTTATTTATAATACAAAGGTATGACATTTTTGAGTTCAAAAATAAGGTGTAAAATTGTGTTAAGTAGTGAACTTTAAATAATCGACACTTTTTTAAATGTTGTCATCCCAATGGTGTAATAGAATACGTTGGTTTTTACGACATCTAAAAGTATCGATTATATTTAAACACCTACTTCTTGAAATTATAAAGACTAAATTAAAAAAAAAAAAAAATTAAACAGCAGTTAAATCTGTAACATTTTCAGTCAAAATCTACTTTTTGTCTATCCTTAA